>CP071184.1:3372500-3532500 GCA_017298655.1 Alicyclobacillus curvatus | reverse complement strand
AGACCATTCAAAGAATAGCGCGTTGCCAGCGTGTTATTTTCCGCGGACTCCACTCTGCGCAGGTCGAATAGCGAGCTGTGGACGCGTTATCGGTCACCGGTGGAGAAATAGCGCGCTGAGAGCACGCTATTTCGCCTTCCCTCGAGAATTGGGTGTACACAAGGGAATCACCGCATCGCCACAGACTCGTAAGTTGGCCGTTGAAGCCAGCCATGTCACGCCAGCCATGTCACCTGGGTCATGTCCATAGCATCGAGCTCACACCACCGGCCCTCATGTGGGGCCCATGTGGCGGCATGATTCGACAGTGCCAGAGTGAATTGGTTGACAAGAATCTTCGGTTTAACCCGATAGGCCGCTCAGAAACATTGCGGAAAAGACTCGTGCAATCTCGGTTGGACTCAATTGTCCAGATTCCCGATACCAACGGTATACCCAGTTACAAGCCCCGAGAATGGCGAGGGCAGTAACTTTTGGTTGCTCGACGTGGAATTGACCATCGCGTGACCCCTGCTCAAGGATTTTGGTCCACAACGCGACATATTTATCGGTAAGGTCTTGGATAACCTGGTGCTGTGTGTCACCCAGAGAAAACGCTTCACGGAGTAAGACTGTGGTTGTTTCCATGTTGGAGACGGATACAGTGATGTGATTCTCGACCGCCTTTACAAGCTTCTCGGGGGCAGTCAAGTCTGTATTCAGCACGGCCTCCAGGTTGTCGTTAAACTGGGTAATGGCTTCGTGAGCAATCTGAAGCAATAGGTCTTCTTTAGAATGAATGTAGTGGTATAGACTACCCTTTTGTAGTCCAACCTCATCTGCGATATCTTGGACAGAGGTTGCGTGGTAGCCCTTCTGTTCGAAGAGTTTGACAGCAGCAAGTGCAATTTCCTTTTGGCGGTTGGCGGCCATTGTGGACACCCATCCTTCCCTCGTGGATGCATCGAAAAACGGAATCGCGTGGCAAAAACTGACCAGATCGATGGGCGGGTCATGCGAGACCCACAACCCATCTTTGCTTCCCAAGTTGACTACCCTGGTTAACTTCAGTTGGGGCCCATATTGAGGATCAATGCCACGAAAGTCCAGCAGAGGCTCCAGCAGAGGCTCCAGCAGAGGCTCCAGCAGAGGCTCCAGCAGAGGCTCCAGCAGAGGCTCCAGCAGAGGCTCCAGCAGAGGCTCCAGCAGAGGCTCCAGCAGAGGCTCCCCCAGAAGCTCCAGCAGAAGCTCCCCCAGAAGCTCCCCCAGAAGCTCTGACAGACGCTCCAACATTTGTTTGTGCAGCAGTGTGTTTAAAGAGTGACGATATTTGAACCTGATTGTACCTTTTTCCGCTCAAAATTCTACCCACGATGACTTGGAGTTTACGATGAGTCTAATCCCAAACGACTGTTTGGTCAATTGACGTCCAAAATACTTGGCGATACTTGCGCGCGCGGAGGCTTTGCCGAGCGTTGAATTCGGGCACACTGATGAGAGGCGGTGGATTGAGTTGTCCGCCAATGCGCTGACAAAACTTGAAAAAGTGGAAGTTGCACTTGTTGTTCAGACTTAGTTAGTGCAAAGCAGTCCCAATCCGAAGGTTGCCACCCACACAAAGTGGCCATCGGACGGTTGCAATCCATATTTGGAGCGATATAATAAAGTCAATAAAGGTCAAAGTCAATGATGGTCAGTTTTTGATCAACCGTACGTAGTGTCTTACAAGAGGTTCACATTTCCATTGAGCAAGGCACACATTGTGATGTCGGGGGAGGAGTTCATGGCACGGAACATTTCGGATGTCATTGAGCGTTACCTCAAGCGCATCCTGGAGCAAGAGGAAGGCTTAATCGAGTTGCAACGAAGTGAGTTGGCGGAGCTTTTTCAATGCGTGCCGTCGCAAATTAATTACGTAATCGCAACTAGGTTTTCTCTCGATCACGGTTATCTCGTCGAGTCAAAGCGCGGCGGCGGTGGCTATATTCGCATCCGTAAAGTGGAGCTTGAGGAAAACCAACCTCTGCTTACCGTCGCGAGGGCTATTTCTGACCAGCTATCGCAGCGGGAGGCCGAGGTCGTGATTGAACGACTTTTGGATGAAGGTCTACTGACGCACCGTGAGGCTGCATTGCTAAAAGTTGCAACAAGCCGTGATGTTTTGCTGGTGGATTTGCCCTTGCGGGACCATTTGCGAGCGAAGATCCTCACGCAATGCTTAATTGCACTATCGGTTACGGAGTGAGGTTTCTGCCAGACAGAGTGAGGCGTCTGCCAGACAGAGTGGGGTTCCCGCCGGCCTGCGGTTCCGGGCGAGAGAGGGCGGGGCTCCAGGCGGCCAGTCGGGTGGTAATATGCCAGACAGAGTGGGGCTTCTTGCGGTACTGAGTAAGGATTTAAGGAGGTGGCTTCAATGCTTTGCCAAGAGTGCAAAGAGCGGCCGGCTACCGTACATTTTACCAAGATTGTTGCGGGCGAAAAGAGCGAGTTCCATCTGTGTGAGCAGTGTGCTGCTGAGAAGGGAGATTTTTTCGCCAAGGCAGCACAGGCTTTTAACTTCAACCATCTCCTCAGCGGACTTCTCAACATGGAGTCGTCCCCAGGTGTTCCTGCAACCCAACCGGCATTGAGGTGCCAGTCGTGTGGCATGTCGTATAGCCAGTTTACCGAACTCGGGCGATTTGGCTGCCCTGATTGCTACGACAGCTTTGCCAGTCGTCTCGATCCGCTGCTGCGCCGCATTCAGTCGAGTGAATCCCATGCTGGCAAGGTCCCGGTTCGGGCCGGGGAACAGGTTCAGGGGCGAAAGGAACTACAAAAACTCCGCCAGGAGTTGCAACGTGCTGTGGCATTGGAGAACTTTGAGGAAGCGGCGCAGTTGCGCGACAAGATTCGTAATCTCGAGCAGACCCTCGCGGGACAGGAGGGGCATTAAGGATGTCACTTGGCGACTTTCTGCAGGACGCGATGAGCCAGTGGATGAAAGATGGTGGGCCTGATGACGACATCATCTTAACCAGTCGTATTCGCATCGCGAGGAACTTTCAAGGCATGCCCTTTCCGGTACTCGAAACAGACAGTCACGCTGATGAAGTTGTCAGCATGGTCAAACAGGCGCTGACGAGCAAATCGGTGAAAAGTGTAGGGGACTTCGAGTTTGCCCGCTGCTCAGACATGTCGGCACTCGACCGATATGTGCTTGTAGAGAAGCATCTGATGAGTCGTGACTTGGCTGAACAGGTGAAGCACGGTGCGATTGCTCTGACTCGAGATGAAGTCATGAGCATCATGGTGAATGAAGAAGACCACCTTCGAATACAGTGCATCATGCCTGGATTTCGGTTACAGGAAGCTTGGAATCTCGCAAACCGAGTCGATGATGAACTTGAGGCGCATTTGCCGTACGCGTTTCACGAACGATACGGATATTTAACAGCTTGTCCCACCAATGTAGGGACGGGCATTCGGGCGTCGGTGATGATGCACCTTCCTGGGCTCGTCATCACGGGCCAGATTAACCGCCTGCTGTCCGCCGTCTCACAAGTAGGGCTTACGGTCCGTGGGATGTACGGTGAGGGCAGTGAGGCGATTGGAAACATATTTCAGGTCTCGAATCAGATGACACTAGGAGAATCTGAGGAAGAAATCATCGGTAATCTGAGCAGTGTCGTGCACCAACTCATCGACCACGAGCGCGCCGCGAGAAAGGCACTGATGAGTCAGAATCGAACGGAATTGGAAGATCGCGTGTGTCGATCGTTTGGAATCCTCGCTTATGCGAGAAAAATAGATTCTAAGGAGACTTTACAGCGATTGTCCGATGTCCGTCTCGGCATCGACCTGGGTGTTATTCGGGGAGTATCATCGAGCATTCTCAAAGAGCTTATGGTGATGATTCAACCCGCATTCCTCCAGAAGTACTTTCACGAGGAACTCGCACCAGGACAGCGTGACACGAGGCGGGCGGCCCTTATCCGCGAGAGACTGAGGCTTGACGATATGGAGGTGCGGTAATGTACACACGATTTACGGAACGTGCGCAAAAGGTTTTGGCTCTGGCACAAGAAGAGGCCAGTCGCCTGCGTCATCCTGGTGTTGGAACGGAGCATATTTTGCTCGGACTGGTACGGGAAGGCGATGGCATCGCAGCGAAAGCACTGCAGTCTCTCGGTGTCAGCACGGAGAAAGTTCAAGCTGAAGTGGAGAAGATTATTGGCACGGGACAGAGTCAAACGGGTGCCATGACCTACACACCGCGGGCAAAAAAGGTTATCGAGTTGTCGATTGACGAAGCTCGCAAATTGAACCACACGTACGTTGGTACGGAACATATCCTCCTTGGCCTGATTCGTGAAGGAGAAGGCGTTGCCGCCCGTGTTCTCGCTAACCTGAACGTGAGTCTGAGCAAGGCTCGGCAGCAAGTTCTTCAACTCCTTGGGGGAGATGTGGCCGAGGCTGGTTCTGACAAAGATGCATCCGCGGGTACTCCGACACTTGATTCGCTCGCGCGTGATTTAACGCAAATGGCTCGTGATGGCAAACTCGATCCGGTGATTGGGCGCGGCAACGAGATTGAACGCGTGATACAAGTGCTGTCGAGACGCACCAAGAATAATCCTGTGCTGATTGGGGAACCAGGTGTCGGTAAGACGGCCATCGCAGAGGGACTCGCACAGCGCATCATTAACGGTGACATTCCGGAGACCTTGCGAAACAAACGGGTCATGGTCCTTGATATGGGAACAGTGGTCGCAGGAACGAAATACCGTGGCGAGTTTGAAGACCGATTGAAGAAGATCACGGAAGAGATTCGCCATGCAGGGAATGTCATTCTGTTTATCGACGAGTTGCACACCTTAATTGGCGCTGGTGGAGCAGAAGGCGCTATCGATGCATCGAACATTCTTAAACCGGCATTGGCACGTGGTGAATTGCAGTGTATCGGGGCGACGACGCTCGATGAATACCGCAAGCACATTGAAAAGGACGCCGCTCTGGAGCGTCGTTTCCAACCCATCACGGTAGATCAGCCAACGCCGGAAGAAGCGATTGAAATCCTGAAGGGACTGCGGGACCGGTACGAAGCGCATCACCGCGTGAAGATCACGGATGCGGCACTCCATGCGGCAGTGCAGTTATCGGATCGCTACATCCCTGACCGGTTCCTGCCGGACAAGGCCATTGACCTCATTGATGAGGCTGCTTCCCGTGTTCGACTGCAAAGCCACACGCCGCCGCCGAACTTGAAAGAACTCGAGTCCCAACTCGAGAAGGTGCGCAACGAAAAGGATGCAGCAGTACAGGGACAGGAATTTGAAAAGGCGGCTTCACTCCGAGATGACGAACAGAGATTGCGCCAAGAGCTGGAGTCCCGTAAAGGTGAGTGGAAGCGTACGCAGGAGAATGACGATGTGAAGGTTGGAACTGAGGATATCGCTCACATTGTCGCGGCATGGACCGGGGTTCCCGTGAAACAACTGCAACAGGAAGAGTCGGAAAAACTGATGAACTTGGAGTCCGTGCTGCATAGCCGCGTCATTGGTCAGGAAGAGGCCGTAACTGCTGTTTCAAGAGCAATTCGCCGGGCTCGTGCTGGTTTGAAGGACCCGAAGCGACCGATTGGTTCGTTTATCTTCCTTGGTCCAACTGGCGTGGGTAAAACCGAGCTTGCAAGAGCATTAGCTGAAGCAATGTTTGGTGACGAAGACTCAATGATTCGGATTGACATGTCCGAGTATATGGAACGTCACACGACTTCGCGGCTGGTTGGTTCACCACCGGGTTATGTCGGATACGATGAAGGCGGTCAGTTAACGGAAAAGGTCCGTCGCAAACCGTATTCTGTCATCCTGCTCGACGAAGTCGAAAAGGCCCACCCCGAGGTGTTCAATATCCTACTGCAGGTGCTCGATGACGGCAGGCTGACGGATGGCAAAGGACGCACAGTCGACTTCAGAAATACGGTCATCATTATGACGTCGAATGCTGGGGCGGAGATGATTCGCAAAGGCGGGTCGCTCGGATTCAAACCGGATACCGCATCTCAGTACGAAGACATGAAGACGCGAGTCATGGAGGAACTGCGTAAGCAATTCCGACCAGAATTCCTGAACCGCATCGACGAAATGATTGTGTTCCATCCTCTTGATGAGTCGCAGACTGGTGAGATTGTCGATTTGATGATCAAAGAACTCCAGAACCGTCTACAGGAGCAGGATATTCGCTTCACACTCACGGACGGGGCCAAGCAGTTCCTGGCAAAGGAAGGGTTCGATCCTCAGTACGGAGCGCGTCCACTCAAGAGAGCGATTCAGCGCCACATCGAGGATGGATTGTCGGAGGCGTTGCTCTCAGGTACCGTTAAGCGCGGTGACACGGTGGAATTTGATGCGGGCGATAAAGGGTTGACCATCCGCCAGGCTACGGGCAAAGCGGCGGCTGGCAGTCGGTAATCTTCTCAAACTTGTGGGGCTGCCCTGTTCGGTCTAAAGACTGCCTGGGCAGCCCTGGATGTGTCTCCACCAAGCCGCAAGTGGGTTGACCGATAGGTTCATTGGGGTATGATGGGAACACACTGACTGGTTGGAGAGTGCACAGATGCCGAAGTCGGGAAACCGGTTTGTTTGCCAGAGCTGCGGGTACGAGTCGCCAAAATGGAATGGACGCTGTCCACAGTGTCAGGAGTGGAACAGCTTTGTTGAGGAATGGGTTGCGCCTCAGAAAGGATCGTCCGCGGTCCATAAGGCATTTACTGCTTCGGCCATGCCTGTGGCACTTCCGATTACTCAAATTCCATCCCAGCAAGAACAGCGCATATCGACCGGAATTGCCGAGTACAATCGGGTGTTGGGTGGTGGCGTTGTACCCGGATCTTTGGTGTTGATTGGCGGGGACCCCGGGATTGGCAAATCAACCTTACTCCTGCAGTCGTCCTATGAACTCGCAAAGAGCGGCAACCGTGTACTGTACGTCTCTGGAGAGGAGTCGGCGACGCAACTGAAACTACGCGCCGAACGCCTGTTAGCAACTCATGAAAACTTGAACGTTCTTGCAGAAACGGACATGGACCACATTTTGAGCATCCTCGAAGATATGAAACCGGAATTTGTCATCATTGATTCAATTCAGACGGTCTATCGGCCAACGATGTCGTCTGCACCGGGATCGGTATCGCAAGTTCGGGAATGTACAGGCGTGCTTTTACGTGTGGCCAAAACACTCAACATCGCGACGTTCATCGTGGGTCACGTTACTAAGGAAGGAAATCTTGCTGGTCCACGAATGCTTGAGCACATGGTTGATGCCGTACTATACTTTGAGGGAGACCGTCATCACTCGTACCGCATCTTGCGGGCTGTGAAAAATCGATTTGGCTCAACGAATGAGATTGCCATCTTCGAAATGAATGAAGAGGGGCTGCAGGAGGTTGCCAATCCGTCAGAAATGTTTCTGTCGGAACGATCCGATTCTGCAGCGGGATCGGCCGTTGTGGCCGCCGTCGAAGGCTCACGCCCACTACTCCTTGAAGTTCAGGCGCTCGTGGCTCCGACAAGTTTTGTGACGCCAAGACGGATGACCACCGGTGCGGACGCCAACCGCGTGAGTCTGATTCTAGCAGTGCTCGAAAAGCGTTTAGGATTTCGACTTCAGACTTCAGACGCCTACGTGAACTTTGCAGGCGGTGTTCGTGTCGATGAACCGGCTGCTGACCTGGGTATTGCAGTAGCAATTGCATCAAGTTTGCGTGAACTGCCGCTGTCCTCACATGACGTCATGATTGGAGAAATTGGGCTAACCGGTGAGGTGCGCTCCGTTTCGAAACTGGAGCAACGAATCAAGGAAGCAAATAAACTTGGATTTACGCGTTGTATCGTACCTCGACATGGGCTGCGCGGCCTGAAGTCGTCGGGTGCAATTGAAGTCGTGGGCGTTTCGACGCTCGCCGAGGCGATAAGCCTGGTGTTTTAGCTTGAAGCTTGTCGCATGATTGCTGATAAATTGGGGTGGGTTGATGCGCGAAGAAGCAGCAAGGGAGGCAACAATGACGAAGATCCTCCGCATGGTGGCTCCGGGAACCACGTTGCGGGAAGGGATTGAGAATATTCTGCGTGCAAAGACGGGTGGCCTCATTGTCGTGGGTGCCTCTGAAGCCGTGCTCAAGTTGGTTGACGGCGGTTTTCCAATACAGTGCGATTTAACGCCATCTCATCTCTACGAACTGGCAAAAATGGACGGAGCCATCGTTATCAGTGACGACTTGAAGAAGGTTTTGCATGCGAACACCAATTTGAGTCCAGACGCGTCGATACCGACTTCTGAGACCGGCACTAGGCACCGCACGGCGGAGCGCGTTGCCAAGCAAACCGGGCAATTGATTATTTGTATTTCCCAGCGCCGCAATGTCATCACGCTCTACCAAGGGAACTACAAATATGCACTAAGGGACATGGGAGTCATTCTCACGAAAGCCAACCAGGCGATTCAGACGGTTGAGAAATACAAGTCTGTTCTCGACCAGGCACTCACAAATTTGAGTGCACTAGAATTTGAAGAATTGGTTACGCTGCAGGAAGTGACAATGGTGTTGCAGCGCGTAGAGATGGTGCTCCGCATCAAAAACGAAATTAAGCGCTATATTACTGAGCTTGGCACAGAGGGACGGCTCATCAGCATGCAGCTAGAGGAATTGGTGTCGCGAGTCGACGAAGAGGCATACCTTTTGGTCAAGGATTATGCACTGCTTCGGGCCGACCAGACGCCGCACCAGGTCCTGACGGAGTTACATGATTTGGCCTCCGATGCACTGCTCGACGGCATGATATTGGCGAAGGTGCTTGGCTACCCGAATACCAGCAACCTCGCGGATGAACCTGTGATGTCGAAGGGGTACCGAATCTTAAGTCGAATCACGAGGCTTCCGCAGCCGGTGATTGAAAACCTTGTCGGCCACTTTAAAGTGTTATCGAAAATTCTCACGGCTTCAACAGATGACCTTGTCGAAGTCGAAGGAATTGGAACGGTTCGTGCCCGCGCGATTAAAGATGGACTCAAGAGAATCCAGGAGCAGGTCTTCATTGACAGGCACATTTAGGCTCGGGGGCAAGGACGAGGGGGACTACGTTTGATTACAAAATCGATTCCAAGCTTACTGACCATTGGCAATTTAATCTTGGGGTTCGTGGCGCTGATGCTCACTCTTAGCGGTCGAACAGCGGATGCTGCATTGCTTATTGTGATTGGTATGGTTCTTGACGGACTCGATGGGAGAGTGGCTCGTTGGCTTCATGCTGAGAGTAATTTCGGCAAGGAACTGGACTCATTATCAGATATTGTTACGTTTGGTGTGGCACCAGCCTTTATTATGTACGAGTCGATGCTGCAGTTCGAAGGATTTACCGGCGCTTTCATCGCAATTTTATTCCCGGTAGCGGGTGCACTCCGGTTAGCTCGGTTTAATGTTCAAAAATCGTCCACAAAATACTTTGTCGGTCTGCCCATTACTGCAGCCGGGGGCATTCTTGCCACGATGGCTCTATACCAGAACCTGATTCAACAGTCATCAACGGTGCTCCCTATCGCGATGGTTGTGTTGGCAGTCCTGATGGTCAGTCGAGTTCGCTATCCGAATTTCAAGAGGGTTGCCTTTCCAAGGTCGGCAATTGTCATGGTTCCTTTACTCGCGGTGCTGGTGTATGTGGTCTTCCGCTATCAGCATTCCGCTGTCAATCGCCTTATTTTCATTCCACTCGCTGTGTACGCATTGTACGGCATCTGGCGGTTTATTCGAAAACGCCGCAGCCGAATGGACGACGAGGTCGAATCTCAGGTTTCAAACAGCAGCACTAAACCCTAAGCGGTCGTGGCTTGCGCCGCAAACTGCACTACCAACTGCGCCGCAAGCTGCATATAACATCCATCCTCATTCAAAACCTTCTCAAAATGAGCTCCACGACACGAGTGCCCATGGACTTATCGTGGAGCTGTCATCACTTTCCACATGTTCGCCTATTTTTTGACCTTGTAGCGTTACGATGTTACACTTGACAAGAGGACCCAACTGTATACAGACCGCTTTTATCGAAATTGCACTCATTTTCAAGGATGTACGTGTATTTATTCCTTATCTTGATATTTCGCATTCATCCATTTCACCTGAACAACTTTTGGGCCTCATCGGGGGGCAAAGTTCGATGATGGTTGGTTTGATGTCATCGCTTTTTGCCCATAATGTCGGTAGGAGGTGAATGACTTTGATTAAACGGATGGTTCAGTTGTTTTTTGTTGTCATTGGAGTGATTCTTGGCTATGCATTTGCTTCGGCCTTATTTGTACATGTCTTTACCCTGAACGTTCCACCATTTAAATTTCAGTGGTTCGGAGCCATCCTTGGCGGCAGCGTGTTCCTTCTCGGTACGACGTGGCTCGTCAACTATGTGACAACGCTTATCAAGTGGCTTGAAGAACACATCCAGAAGATGTCGTTGGCGGATATTCTTGGCGGGACGATTGGCATGGTGATTGGGCTCTTGGTGGCATATCTGCTGGAGCCTGAGATTCATGTGATTCCGGTCGTTGGCTTAGCGTTACAGTTTTTTGTGGGTGTCTTGTTTGCGTACCTTGGACTGCGCATCGGGTTCACCAAACGGGAAGATTTGGTGTCTTTATTTGCGGGGAAGCTCGGCTCTCGGGATAAGGACAAGGACAAGGATAAAGACAAGGACAAGAAGTCTGGATTTCGCGCTGGTGAAGCCAAACTTCTCGATACCAGTGTGATTATCGACGGCCGCATTGCAGACCTGGTGCAAACAGGCTTTCTTGACGGGGTGTTGGTGATTCCATCTTTTGTGCTTGAGGAATTGCAACACATCGCGGATTCTTCCGACGTTCTCAAACGAAATCGAGGTCGCAGAGGTCTGGATGTTTTAAATCGAATTCAAAAAGAATCCGAGGTTAAGGTACAGGTCTTGGAGATCGACTTTGATGACATCCAGGAAGTGGACAGCAAACTTGTGCGGTTGGCAAAGCAAGTGACGGGGAAAGTCGTGACAAACGACTTCAACCTCAACAAGGTCTGTGAACTGCAAGGTGTTGCCGTGTTGAACATCAATGACCTCGCCAACGCCCTAAAGCCAATTGTTCTGCCGGGCGAGGAATTGTCTGTTCAAGTCATCAAGGATGGCAAAGAGTATAATCAGGGTGTTGCTTATCTCGATGACGGCACCATGATTGTTATCGAAGGCGGACGGGAATATATCGGCGGTAAGCTTGATGTCCTTGTGACCAGTGTCCTTCAGACGTCTGCGGGCCGGATGATTTTTGCCAAGCCGAAACTTCTCGAACGTGCTCTATAAATGCTGATGACAGTGAGTGTCACAGGCAATAAAGACGAAACGTTATAGGCAGCAGCCAATAAACGCTGGAGGTAGCAGCCAATAAACGCCAGAGTTAGACGACGCATTTCAGAGATACTCAGACGTTGCTGCCGAAATGATGTTGAATTAAAATAGACGGGCATACATGGGGACCGGCAAATCATGCCGGTCCCTTACAGTGAAGGCAGCAGAGCGGGGATGGAGAAGCTTTGGTATACGGCATTCTGCTTGCGGCAGGTAGTGGCTCTCGGTTTGGTCAGAAGAAGCAGTATCTTGAACTGGCCGGCGTCCCGGTGTGGCGTCGGGCTCTTGATACGCTTTGGGAAGCTGGTGTGGACGGTGTTTGGCTGGTTGTACCGGCAGATGATTTACCCGGCTTTCAAGAGCGCGTAATTTGGGACGGGAAGTTGAGAGTTGTGGCCGGGGGACCATCGAGATCGGAATCTGTACAAAAAGGCCTCCGAGCGATTGTCGACTCCATACCATCTCTGCTAAATCGTGATTCTATCCTGATTCACGACGCAGCCCGCCCGTTCGTACACCCGAGTGATGTTCGCAGGGTTATCGATGAGGCGGCGCAGGTCGGTGGAGCTATCTTGGCTGGGCCCTGCACGGATACCGTGAAACAAGTGAGCGATACGCAAGCAATTCTACGCACAATCCCACGCGCGGATCTCACGCTTGCGCAGACACCGCAGGTGTTTTGGTGGGAGTGGGTGCAAGCACACTATCTCCAGGCGACAGCGGACGAATTGAATAGAGCAACGGATGATGCGTCCATCATGGAACAATCGGGGCGCCCTGTAAAAGCTGTCATTGGCGTTCATCCAAATATGAAGGTAACGACTCAGAGAGACTGGGAATACGCCGAGTGGCTCGCGAATCGGCGATGGGGGAGCAAGTAAATGAGGATTGGACTCGGATTTGACGTTCATCGCTTGGTAACAGGAAGACGCTTGGTACTGGGAGGCGTCGAGATTGATTCGAACCTTGGTCTCGAGGGACACTCGGATGCGGATGTGATTCTTCATGCAGTGATGGATGCCGTGCTCGGAGCCCTTGCACTCGGTGACATTGGGCACTTCTTCCCCAACACAGACCCCAAGTTCAAGGACGCAGACAGCCTTCTTCTGACTGGAGAAGTTGCTCGTGTGATGCGGCAAAACGGATATCGTATTGGGAACATCGATGTCATGGTAATGGCCGAGGCCCCGAAGCTGGCTCCTCACCTGGCGGCAATGCGAGAGCGAATTGCAGGTGTCTTCGAGTGTTCCGCCGGCGACGTCAGTATCAAGGCGACAACCATGGAGGGATTGGGGTTTGTTGGCCGCCAAGAAGGCATCGCTGCACAAGCAGTGGTCCTTCTCGAACAGAGATCTAAGGGGGAAGTACAGTGACTGTGAGAGTTCGCTATGCACCAAGCCCGACGGGGCATTTACATATCGGTGGTGTACGCACCGCCTTGTTTAATTATTTGTTTGCCAGACGCCATGGGGGGAGCTTTATTCTTCGAATTGAAGACACAGACCTGGAACGGAACGTACAAGGTGCAGAACAAGAGATGCTCTCCGGATTCCGTTGGCTTGGCTTTGAGTGGGAAGAAGGACCCGATGTTGGTGGGGAATATGGCCCATATCGGTGTACGGAACGCTTACCCATCTACCAGGAGTATTTAGAGCGGCTGGTTCAGGCGGGAGCGGCTTATCCATGTTTCTGCACCCCTCTGGAACTGCAGGCTGATAAGGACCGTGTGCTTCAGGAAGGCGGAGTGCCGCGTTACGTGGGTCGTTGCCGGCATTTGACTGACGCAGAACGTCAGGCGCGCGTGGCGGAGGGACGGGCACCGAGCTGGCGTTTTGCAATTCCTGCGGGAAGGACCGTTTCATTTTACGATTTGGTACGAGGGGACGTTTCCTTTGCAACGGATGACCTCGGTGACTTTGTACTGATGAAATCAAACGGCATTCCGACGTATCAGTTTCAGGTTGTCGTGGATGATGCTTTGATGAAAATATCCCATGTCATTCGCGGGGAAGAACATCTGTCGAATACACCCTGGCAGATTCTCGTCTATCAGGCTTTGGAGTTTGATGTGCCTCAGTTTGCGCACTTGCCTCAGGTTCTGAATGCAGACCGTAAAAAGCTGAGTAAACGGGACCCGAATGTCCAGCCTGTGCACGTGTATCGCGAACAAGGATATCTTCCGGATGCCATTGTTAACTTCCTTGCGCTCTTAGGATGGTCGCCAGGCGGGGAGCAGGAGATACTGTCCATGGCTGAGCTGGAGGAGAAGTTTGATCTCGATAGGGTTTCCCGGAGCGGCGCTGTTTTTGACACGCAAAAATTGTCCTGGATGGCAGGCGAATACTTGCGCAGATTGCCGCTTTATTCTCTGACCACAATGGTGGCTCAGCAACTCGCCCGGAGTGAGATTTCACTTCCTTCTCATGCGGATGACGCCTGGCTTTCTCTAGTGGTCGCTTTATTGCAGGAGAAGATGACCTGCACACAAGAATTTATCGACCTCGCTGATGGCTTTTTCCACGAGCATATTGAGTGGCATGCGGAGGCGTTGGAGGCCCTTCGCCAGCCGCTTGCCGTGCAAGTTGTCGAGAGATATATCGAACTGGTGGAATCGGACGAGGAGTGGACTGCCGAGCGCAGCCGGGCAAGGTTCAAGCAGATTCAGACGGAACTTGGTGTGAAAGGCCGCCAACTGTTCATGCCTGTCAGAGCAGCGATTACAGGAGAAATTCATGGGCCTGACTTGCAACAGACGATTACCTGTCTGTCGAGGTCGTGGGTGGTTCACCGCGCAAAAGACGCTCTGCAGCAGGTGAACGCCTCACGTTGACAAAGGGGTCTAACATGCCTCACAATGATGGCCAACAGGAGTGTTTGGGAATCGGTCATCAACATATCGTGGCAAGGAACAGGAAGAGTACATGTTTGGTATGCCTTCAGAGAGAAGTCGTGTGGCGCTGTGAGCGACTTTAGGCCGTCGACATGGAAGTGCACCTGTTGGCTTCGGGAAGAAAGCATGTAGGCCCCTGGGTGCTGCATACGAGTAAACCCCGACGGGTCGTCCCGTTACAGACTCAAGTCAAGCGGGTGCAAAGTGCTTGCACCAAGCAGAGTGGGACCACGGTACATTGCCGTCTCTGAGAAGAGACGGCTTTTTTCGTCAAGGAGGAAACGATAAATGAGCATCCGGCTATATAACACGTTGTCAGGAAGCAAAGAAGTTCTCGAAACCATCGAGCCGAACAAGGTTCGTTTTTATGCGTGCGGTCCAACTGTCTATAACTTATTTCATGTTGGCAATGCGCGTATGTTTGTGGTTTTTGACACGGTGCGTCGCTATCTTGAGTACCGCGGATATGAAGTTCGATTTGTCCAGAACTTCACCGATGTCGATGACCGAATTATCAATCGCGCGAACGAGCTTGGGGAAAATGTACGGGACGTTGCAAATCGTTACATCGACGAATACTTTCAGGATGCGAAGGCGCTCGGCATCCGCGAGGCTACTGTTCACCCTAGGGCGACTGAATGCATTCCGGAGATTATTGAGTTCATTGCAGAACTGATTCGGTTGGGTCACGCATATGAACGGGAAGGCGATGTCTACTTTGACACGTCGTCCTTTGCGGAGTATGGAAAACTGTCGCATCAATCACTCGAGGAAATGCAGGCTGGTTTTCGAATTGCCGTTCTCGAACACAAGGACGATCCCACTGATTTTGCCTTGTGGAAATCAGCCAAACCTGGCGAAGAATACTGGGAAAGCCCGTGGGGGCCCGGCAGACCTGGGTGGCACATTGAATGCTCTGTGATGAACGCGAAATACCTCGGTGAGGAGATTGACATCCATGCTGGTGGCCGAGATTTGGTGTTCCCGCATCATGAAAACGAGATCGCGCAGAGCGAATCGCGCTTTGGCCACACCTTTGCACGGTACTGGTTGCACAATGGTTCGCTCAACATCAATGGGGAGAAGATGTCGAAGTCTCTCGGCAACTTCATCATGACCAGAGACTTATTGGAAAGACGGCGTCCGGCTGCCGTTCGTTTCTTTTTGCTCAGTGCCCAGTATCGCCATCCTATCAATTACACCGAGGAAGCCATGGATCAGGCTGAGCAAAGCATCACGCGGATGGAACGCACCCTTCGTAACCTTGCGCACCGACGCCATGTTGCGTTGCAGGACCCGCAGTACGCGAAGCCGGAGTCCGTCGTCCGCAGTGCTGTACAATCCGACATCGATACGGTGCGCAAAATGTTTACGGGCGCAATGGATGACGACTTCAATACGGCTGATGCTATTGCCGCCATCTTCGAAGCTGTGCGTTTAGCCAACACGTATTTGGCAGAAGATGAGGTCAGGGGAGCAGAACTTACGGCCTGGGAACAACTGATTGACGAACTGCTGCTTGTTCTCGGCCTTGAGGTTGACGTGGAGAACGCTGCGGATGCGGCGTCCGAGCAAGAGGAGGAGGAGATTGAGTCCTTGGTTGCACTTCGGAACGAAGCCCGCAAGGCTCGCAACTTTCATCGCGCAGACGAAATTCGGGATGAGTTGGCGCAACGCGGCATCGTTATCGAAGACACGGCGCAAGGAACGAGATGGTTCCGCGAATGAACGAACTCAAAGACTGGAATGTGTCAGAGTTGTCACCTCTGGCATTAGCGTACGTAGGTGACGCTGTGTGGGAAGTCTATGCACGGAATCACGTATTAAGACAAGGTATTCGGCGGCCCAAAGAATTACACCGGGCGGCTACCAAATACGTATCTGCCATCGCGCAGGCGAGGTTGGCAGCGGAACTGTGGGACTCCTTGACCGATGAGGAGCAAGCGGTACTGCGCCGAGGCAGAAATGCGAAGTCAGGGCACGTACGCAAGAACGCGGATGTACTTGACTATCGCCACAGCACCGGTTTTGAGGCAGTTATAGGATATCTCTACGGCAGTGGAAACAAAGAGCGCTTGGAACAATTGTGTCGTCTCGCGCTAGAACGTGCAGACGAATGGAAAAAGGAGCAACAGTGATGGCAGAGCGGAGAAATGGACAAGGCAATCGACAGGGTGGCTTTAAGCGGCAGGATGGATTCAAACGACAAGGCGGTTTTAAACGGCAAGACGGCTTCAGAGGAAGCAGCGCGGGCGACGGTAGTAGTACAGGCGGCAGCAGTGTGGGCGGTCCTCGCGGGCGGGGTGCCACAGGCGGCAGCAGTGTGGGCGATCCTCGCGGGCGGGGTGCCACAGGCGGCAGCAGTGTGGGCGGTCCTCGTGGGCGGGGTGCCACAGGCGGCAGCAGTGTGGGCGGTCCTCGCGGGCGGGGTGCCACAGGCGGCAGCAGTATGGGCGGTCCTCGCGGGCGGGGTGCCACAGGCGGCAGCAGTATGGGCGGTCCTCGCGGGCGGCGTACTACAGGTGGCGGCAGTGTGGATGGTCGTCGGGAACGAGGGGCCGAGGGCAGCAGCAGTGTGGATGGTCGTCGTGGACGGGGTCCCGCAGGCGGTAGCAGCGCGGACCAGCGCAACGAGCGCACCGGCGCATTCGGCAGGCGCGAAGCTGGGCGCGAGGGAAGCATTTCGGATGCTGCCACAACAAGGCGAAGCAGTGAAGACGGTCAGAGGCAGCGACCGGGGACCGGAAGGCGACCTGCTGCACGCGGCCAGCGAACAAGCGAACGAGGACATGACTTCAACGCGCGGACGCAAAACACACGCTTTGCAAAGGCAGAGCCAGCGGAGGCTGAGGTCAATAGTGCGTTGATTGTCGGCCGACACCCGGTGCTCGAGGCGTTGAAAGCCGGTCGCTCTATTAATAAAATTCTGCTCGCGGAGACTGCGGAAGGCGGCAGCTTGGTGGAGATCTCGGCAAAGGCAAAGGCTGCTGGTGTGGTGGTGCAGCGGGTACCGAAGGCACACCTCGACTCGATTGCCCAGACGACCCATCATCAGGGTATTGCTGCATACGCCGCCGCACACGACTATGTCGAACTCGACGAGATCATCAGTCGTGAAACCGGACATGAGCCATTGGTCCTGTTGCTTGACGAAGTATCGGATCCATACAACCTTGGCGCCATTCTGCGGACTGCGGAAGCCACCGGGGCGCAGGGTGTCGTGATTCCCAAACGTCGTGCGGTACCATTGACGGAGACCGTCGGCAAGGCTGCCGCAGGGGCTATGGAATACGTGCCTGTGGCCCGTGTTGCTAATCTTGTTCAGGCGATGGAAACACTCAAGGCTAAGGGTTACTGGATTGTGGGCACAGACGTGGAGGCGACTCAGTCGTACACCGACATCACGTATCAAGGTCCGATTGCCCTCGTCATTGGTGCGGAAGGACAGGGACTCAGCAGGCTGGTGCGTGAAGGCTGCGACTATCTGGTTTCGCTGCCGATGCTCGGCAAACTGCAAAGCTTGAATGCCTCGGTTGCAACTGGGGTGCTGTTGTATGAAGTCATCAGGCAACGGCACTAAGGGAAAGAGAGTCCGCAAGAAGTGCTTGATTGTTGATGGCTATAACATTCTTGGACGTATCTCGGAAACAAGTCTCGGCGACGTAAAGAACCTCGAAGAGATGCGAGGTCGCCTCATCGATATGCTGGCTGAGTACCAGTCGTTTGCGGGTGAGGCGGTCATCCTCGTCTTCGATGCACACCAAACAAGTGACCCCGAGAGGGACATGGTCCGATCCGGTGTGCGCATCATCTTTACATCCTATCAAGAAACGGCGGATGATCGTATCGAGCGACTGGTCTACGAACTGCGAGATACGACTCCGGAGATTGCAGTAGCCACGTCTGACTATGCCGAGCAACAGGTCATCTTTGGCGGGGGCGCACTTCGCATTTCTGCTTCAGGACTTATCGAGCGGCTGCGGGATGCAAAGAAACATATCCGCACCGCTGTTGCGGAGCAAGAAGAACGCGGCGGATCCCGGATTTCTGACAGAATTGGGCAAGATATCGCGAAAATTCTCGAAAATTGGCGTCGCCAGTAATTGGAGCCCGTTGACCGCGATAGATTACATAATGTATAATGTGCTCATTCTGGGCGGTCGATTCGGGGTGATGTGAGTTTGAATATGCAACTGAAAGCCACTCCAGTCCGTACCTTGGACGATTGGGCCGACGAAGACCTGGTCGACGCGGTCCGAAATGGTGACGACGAGGCGTTAGAGTACTTAATTCATAAGTACCGGAATTTCGTGCGTGCCAAAGCCCGTTCATACTTTCTTATTGGAGCGGACCGCGAGGACATCATCCAGGAAGGCATGATTGGACTCTACAAGTCCATTCGCGATTTTCGCGAGGACAAGCTGACGTCCTTCAAGGCTTTTGCTGAGCTGTGTATTACGCGACAGATTATTACTGCCATCAAAACAGCAACCCGCCAGAAGCACATTCCTCTCAACTCCTATGTCTCTTTGGACAAGCCCATTTATGATGAAGATTCCGACCGAACCTTGCTTGATGTGATTTGCGCAGCTAGGGTTAGTGACCCTGAGGAACTAGTGATTCACCAAGAAGAGTTCGACGACATCGAGTTAAAGATGACTGAGTTGCTCAGTGACCTGGAACGGCAAGTGCTGATGCTGTATCTGGACGGTCGCTCGTACCAGGAGATAGCCATCGACCTTGACCGCCATGTAAAATCGATTGACAATGCATTGCAGCGGGTGAAACGTAAGCTTGAGAAATACTTGACGTTCCGGAACGTCTGGGCTTGAGTCAATGCCGCCTTATATCCATGTATAACCTGCCCGTGGAACCGTCGATAATGGAAATGACTTTGCAGGTCTGCTTAGTTATGCCATTGTTGCATTGGTTGCCAGTTGTTTCCGGTAGCGCTTGATTTTGCGTCGTTGTCGCTTGTGTTGACACTTGGTTGTTGCTGTGCTAACCTATTTTAGTCTATGGGGGCTGTTTGACCCTCTTTATTTATGATTGTGTGTTTTCAAGGGGAGGTGCCCTGGCATGCGCGTTGTCGTCACATTGGCTTGCTCTGATTGCAAGCAACGAAACTATACCAGTATGAAGAACAAGAAAAACGACCCAGACCGTATTGAGGTCAAGAAGTTTTGCCCGTATTGCAAATCGCATACGGCACATAGGGAGACTCGTTAACGAGACTGGATACGAAGTGAGGGCGGTTTTATGGCCAAGCCGAAACCGAATGACACTGTCGCGCGGCCTGAACGAAGGACGGGAATTGTTCAGTTCTTTCGGGAGAGTTTTCGGGAGCTCAAACGGGTTCGCTGGCCGAATCGTCGCGAGGTCACGACCTACACCGCCGTTGCGCTCTTGGTTTGTTTTGTAATGGGTGGTTTGGTGTGGGCGTTTGACATCGGTGTTGCAAAAGTATTGTCGTTGATTCATGTCATCTAACGTTGTTTGGTTAGGGGGGGCGGGGCAGACTGCCTGGAGTCATGGAAAAGCTTGAAAAACAGTGGTTCGTGATTCACACGTACTCGGGGTATGAGAACAAGGTGAAGACGAACTTGGAGAGCCGAGTACAAACGATGGGTATGGAGGACAAGATTTTTCGTGTCCTTGTGCCGACGGAGGACGAGCTCGAGGTCAAGAACGGAAAGAAGCGCGTTGTTCAGCGCAAAGTCTTTCCGGGCTACGTCTTGGTTGAGATGATTATGACTGATGACTCGTGGTATGTCGTCCGCAATACCCCTGGTGTGACTGGGTTTGTGGGTTCGCCTGGAGGCGGCTCAAAGCCAGTGCCTCTGCTGCCTGCGGAGGTTCGTTCGATTATGCGTCAAATGGGTGCCGATGAAATCCAAGTGAAGGTGGACTTTTCTGTTGGCGAAGTGGTTCGGGTGATTGATGGGCCGTTTGCTGACATGGTGGGGAACGTCGAGGAAATCAGCGCAGATCAGCAGAAACTGAAAGTGCTGGTGTCGATGTTTGGTCGTGAGACTCCGCTTGAAGTGGATTTTAGCCAGGTGGAGAAACTGTCTTAAGTTTGCTTTCCTGAAGGACTATTTGCACGCAGAACAGTAGCAGATAACGGACTCCTTTTTGGAGCTGTTTTCTGAGGCTTCTGCAGACGCCTTGGCGTCCTGCTGTTGCCGACATAGATTGCGCACGCTGCTCGCATGTGAGAGGTGTTGCGCTGCGTGGGAGGGCGTCTGCCCGAATACCACATTACAGGCAAGGGAGGTGGATTCGTTGCCGAAAAAGATTGTGAAGGTCGTCAAGCTGCAGATTGCTGCAGGCAAGGCAACACCAGCGCCCCCGGTTGGACCAGCTCTTGGTCAGGCGCAGGTTGGTAACATCATGGGTTTTTGTAAGGAGTTTAATGCTCGGACGGCGGATCAGGTTGGTTTAATCATCCCGGTCGTACTGTACGTGTACGAAGACCGTTCCTATACGTTTGATCTCAAGACGCCGCCAGCGGCTGTCTTGTTGAAGAAAGCTGCAGGAATTGAGTCGGGTTCATCTGAGCCGAATAAGAAAAAGGTTGCAGCGGTTAAGCGCGCGAAAGTGCGTGAAATTGCAGAAAGCAAGATGGCTGACCTCAATGCTGCATCAGTGGAAGCAGCTATGAGGATGGTTGAAGGTACAGCTCGCAGTATGGGTATTACGATTGAGGACTAGCCTTGTCAGGTTGGTTCTGAGTGGGAGGCTTTAAGCCGTATCACCACACGGAGGTGTAAGAGATGGCTCGGCTAACGAAACGTCAGGCGGAAACTGCGAAGATTGTGGATCGCTCCAAGGACTACGACCCGTTGGAAGCCATGGGGACGTTGAAACAGGTCGCTTCTGCGAAGTTCGATGAGACCGTTGAAGTCGCAGTGCGATTGGGTGTTGACCCGAGAAAGCAAGACCAGCAGATTCGCGGCGCGGTGGTGCTGCCACACGGCACGGGCAAGACTGCTCGCGTGTTGGTATTCGCGAAGGGTGACAAAGCGAAAGAAGCGGAAGCTGCGGGTGCAGATTTCGTTGGTGATGACGAGTATATTACCCGCGTGTCACAAGGATGGATGGATTTTGACGTGGTCGTCGCAACGCCCGATATGATGGGCGCTGTTGGCCGCCTCGGTCGCATCCTCGGTCCTAAAGGCATGATGCCAAACCCGAAGACGGGAACGGTGACTTTCGACGTGGCTCGTGCGGTTTCTGAGATTAAATCCGGTAAGATTGAGTACCGTTTGGACAAGGCTGGGATTGTTCATGCTCCGATTGGCAAGGTTTCATTTGCGCCGGAGCAGTTGGCTGACAACCTTGGTACTCTGATTGATGCGCTTCGGAAAGCGAAACCCGCATCGGCGAAAGGTCAGTACTTCCGCAGTGCAACCGTCAGTTCGACGATGGGACCTGGACTTCATGTGAATGTTCAAAGGATTGGTGCCGTAGCCGAATAATCATTGGTGGCAAAATTTGCTGCTTGATTGTTGGTGCGGGGTCGTTTAGTATGTACGTTGTGTAATTACAGGATGGACCGTAGACAGCAGGCCCTTCGGGTTAATGGGAACACCCGCCTGCCGAGGTTCGCGACGGATTATGATGTCGCGTCTCCGTGTCTGCGGAGGCGCGACTCTTTTGATGTCATGAGCGGATCCACCTGAACAATCATGGCGGGAGGTGTAAGAGATTATGGGCGATATCTCAGCAAAACAACAGCTTGTTGACGAACTTGCGGGGCGTCTGACGCGGAGCAAGTCGACAATCGTGACCGACTACCGAGGCCTCACTGTTGCAGAGGTGACAGAACTCCGTCGGTTGTTGCGGGAAGCCGGTGTAGAGTATGAGGTTATCAAAAACACCATGACGCGCCGTGCTGCTGCGCAGGCACAACTGGACGGTGTTGATGAATTGTTGACTGGCCCAAACGCAATCGCATTTGGCTATGAAGACGTTGTGGTTCCGGCGAAGGTGTTGTTTACCTTTGCGAAGACCCACAAGGCTTTGGAACTGAAGGGCGGAGTCATTGAAGGTCGGGTCGTTGGTGCAAAGGACATCGAGAGCCTTGCGACGTTGCCGTCTCGCGAAGGACTGCTTTCCATGCTGCTCAGTGTGTTGCAGGCCCCAATGCGCAATTTCGCGTATGCAGTCAAACAGATCGCGGAGCAACAATCCGCAGAATAATTTCAGTGGTTACAGCGTAGCGGAGGCAATCGTAATGGCGGTTGCTTTTGCGTGATAAGAACTAGATATCATCTATCGGGAGGGATTTACAGTGGGCGAGAATATCACTGGGATTATTGAAAGCATCAAGGGCATGTCCGTCCTTGAACTAAACGAACTCGTTAAGGCGATTGAAGAAGAGTTTGGTGTAACGGCCGCTGCTCCAGTTGCAATGGTGGGCGGAGCAGCAGCAGGTGCCGAGGAAGTTGCTGAACAGACCGAGTTTGATGTTGTGCTGACCAGCGCAGGTGCTTCTAAGATTGGCGTCATCAAAGTTGTTCGTGAAATCACGGGGCTTGGCCTGAAGGAAGCAAAAGACCTCGTCGACAATGCACCGAAAGCCATTAAGGAAAAGGTTGCAAAGGAAGACGCGGAGGCCATCAAGGGCAAGCTCGAAGAGGCCGGTGCTTCTGTCGAAATCAAGTAATTTTTGGTTCTGCGAGAGGCACGCTGATGATTGCGTGCCTCTTCGCTTTTCAGGTTGTTCGGAGCGCCAGGAGGCAAAATGAACGAACATTACTATTCGGAGCGTCCAACTGCAAAGAGTGAGCCTAGGCGTTTTCGGTGTCACGTTCGTGGCGTTGACCTGGAACTGATGTCGGACGCAGGTGTTTTCTCGAAAACGGGTCTTGACTTTGGTACGAGACTACTCATTGAGACGGTACATCTGCCGGATGAAGCGTTTGTGGTGGACCTGGGATGTGGCTATGGTGTTGTAGGTGCTGTTCTAGCCCGTATCTATCCACAGACCCGCTGGTTGTTGCTCGACATCAACGAACGCGCGGTCGAATTGGCTGAACAAAATACGGCGGCCCTTGGTGAACGCGTGCAAGTCGCTCAAAGTGATGGCTTGAATGCCCTGGGCAGTCGCCGACCTGAGGCCATCTTGCTGAATCCCCCAATCCGGGCGGGTAAGTCAGCGATTTACAAAATGTTTGAAGATGCCTCTCGCAAATTGTTCCCTGGAGGTGCCCTGTGGGTGGTCATCCACAAGAAGCACGGAGCAGAGAGTGCAAAGAAGTTTCTGGTGTCGCTCTTCCCCGAGGTTGAGATGGTGGACCGCAAGTCTGGGTACCATGTGTTCCGGTGTCTGACAAGCGTGCCGGCGCAATAGCGGGAGCGCAGAAGTTATTGGCATCCTTAGTGTTGCGGTTTTAAAAGTTCTGCATTTCAAAAGTTGACATCGTATTTTAGGTGTGCTAAAGTACTTAAATGCAAAATCATCTGGAATGGACGGAGATGAATAAAATACCATCCATTTGGATATAGGTGAATATTACACTTATGTGAAAATGTGGTTCCGGCAACCTCATTTCTTTTTTGTTTGATCACATATGTACTTATAACCAGCGTGAGGGGTGACGCATTTGCAGGGACACATGGTTAAGTATGGGTGGCGTGAGCGCCGCTCCTACTCGCGCATCCGAGAAGTCCTGGACCTTCCGAATCTGATTGAGATCCAACAGCGCTCGTATGAGTGGTTTTTGCGCGAGGGTCTGCGTGAGATGTTTGACGACATTTCACCGATTTCGGATTTTACAGGAAACCTGGTGCTGGAGTTTGTTGACTACAGCCTTGGTGAAGCGAAGTATGACGTGGAAGAGTCCAAGGAACGGGATGTGACCTATTCTGCGCCGTTGCGCGTAAAGGTACGCCTGTTGAACAAGGAAACAGGAGAGGTTAAGGAGCAGGAAGTGTTCATGGGTGATTTTCCGCTCATGACGGACACCGGAACCTTTATTATCAATGGTGCTGAACGCGTCATTGTCAGCCAGTTGGTGCGCTCTCCAAGTGTGTATTTCAATAGCAAGATTGACAAAAACGGTAAAAAAACCTTCGCTGCAACTGTCATTCCGAATCGCGGCGCGTGGCTGGAATTCGAGACGGATGCGAAGGACGTCGTTTACGTCAGGATTGACCGTACGCGAAAACTCCCCATTACCGTGTTGCTCCGTGCACTCGGCCTTGGTACCGATGCAGAGATTATTAATCTGCTTGGGGAAGATGAGTACCTGCGCAACACCCTTGACAAGGATACCACCGATTCAACAGAACGCGCGCTTGTAGAAATCTATGAACGGTTGCGTCCTGGCGAGCCGCCGACAGTAGAAAACGCACGGGTGTTACTTGCATCCCGATTCTTCGATCCCAAGCGATACGACTTAGCCAATGTCGGACGCTACAAGATTAACAAGAAACTGCATATCAAGAATCGACTTTTGAATCAGCGGTTAGCTGAAACTCTGGTCGACGTTGATACTGGGGAAATCATTGCGGAGGCAGGTCAAGAGATTGACCGTCGCTTACTGGACAAAATTATCCCGGCACTTGAGGGTAACGTTGGTCGGTTTTCTGTTCGTGCAACGTCGGATTTGACGGAGACGGACGAAATTCCGCTTCAGATCGTGAAAATCTTCAGTCCGATTGAGGATGGCAAGATTCTGCATGTGATTGGCAATGCTACGATTGACCGTTCGGTCAAGCATATTATGCCAGCTGACATTCTGTCCGCTGTGAGCTATTTCTTCGGTTTATTGCACGGTGTGGGTTCGACGGATGACATTGATCACCTCGGCAATCGCCGGTTGCGTTCCGTGGGTGAACTCCTGCAGAACCAGTTCCGCATTGGTCTGTCCCGTATGGAACGCGTGGTGCGTGAACGCATGTCCATTCAAGACCCAAGCGGCATCACACCACAGGCACTTATCAACATCCGCCCTGTGATAGCTTCGATTAAGGAGTTTTTTGGTTCTAGTCAGTTGTCCCAATTTATGGACCAAACAAATCCGCTTGCGGAGTTAACGCATAAGCGCCGTCTCTCGGCTCTTGGACCAGGAGGGCTGACTCGCGAACGTGCAGGCTTCGAGGTTCGCGACGTTCACTATTCCCACTATGGTCGGATGTGTCCGATTGAAACCCCTGAAGGTCCAAACATTGGACTTATCAACTCGCTGTCCTCGTACGCGAGAATTAACGAATACGGGTTTATTGAGACACCGTATCGGCGTGTTAACCCGGATACTGGTGAGGTTACTGAACATATCGACTACCTCACTGCGGACGAAGAGGAAAACTATATCGTCGCCCAGGCAAATGCTAAATTAACGGAAGACAGCCGCCTCGCGAACGAAGAGGTTGTGGCGCGCTATCGCGGCGATACGTTATTGGTTCCGCGCGAGCGTATCGACTACATGGACGTCTCGCCGAAACAAGTCGTCTCTGTCGCAACGGCCATGATTCCATTCTTGGAAAACGATGACGCCAACCGTGCGTTGATGGGTTCGAACATGCAACGCCAAGCAGTTCCGCTGTTGGTGCCGAAAGCTCCGGTCGTTGGCACTGGGATGGAGCACCAGTCTGCGAAGGATTCTGGTGTGTGTATCGTCGCAAAACGCCCCGGTGTTGTGGAACGTGTGACGGCTCGGGAGATTTGGGTTCGTACCTATCACGAGGTCGATGGCAATCGCGTAAAAGGTGACCTCGACAAATATAAGCTCTTGAAGTTTATGCGTTCCAACCAGAACACATGTATCAACCAGCGTCCTGTCGTACGTGAAGGCCAGGAGGTTGTCGCGGGAGACATCTTGTGTGACGGCCCGGCAACGGAGATGGGCGAACTAGCGCTTGGGCGCAACGTTCTCGTCGCCTTCATGACCTGGGAAGGGTACAACTACGAAGATGCCATTCTGCTCTCTGAGAAGATTGTCAAAGAGGACGTCTACACCTCTTTGCACATTGAAGAGTATGAGTTGGAGGCGCGGGATACGAAACTTGGACCCGAAGAAATCACGCGGGATATCCCCAATGTCGGGGAAGACGCGCTGCGTAACCTCGACGAGCGCGGCATCATCCGGATTGGCGCCGAAATTCGAACCGGTGATATCTTGGTTGGTAAGGTCACTCCGAAGGGTGTCACCGAGTTGACCGCTGAGGAGCGCTTGCTGCACGCAATCTTTGGTGAGAAGGCGCGAGAGGTTCGCGATACGTCCCTTCGAGTTCCTCATGGTGGCGCTGGTATCGTTGTCGACGTGAAGGTGTTTACGCGGGAAAATGGCGACGAACTGCCTGCTGGTGTGAATCAGTTGGTTCGAGTCTACATTGCCCAGAAACGCAAGATATCCGAAGGTGACAAGATGGCTGGTCGCCACGGTAACAAAGGTGTTGTGGCTCGCATCCTACCAGAAGAAGACATGCCGTTCATGGAAGATGGCACGCCTGTTGAGATTGTGCTCAATCCACTCGGTGTTCCATCCCGTATGAACATTGGACAGGTGCTGGAAACACACTTGGGTATGGCTGCAAGAGCACTTGGCATTCACGTCGCAACCCCAGTATTTGACGGTGCTCACGCCGAAGACGTCTTTTCAACGCTTGACGAAGCAGGCTATGACCCGGATGGCAAGCATGTACTTTACGATGGGCGTAGTGGGGAGCAGTTTGATAACCGCGTCACCGTTGGTTACGTCTATATGTTGAAATTGCACCATTTGGTCGATGACAAGATTCACGCACGTTCGACCGGACCGTACTCCCTCGTCACACAGCAGCCACTTGGTGGTAAGGCGCAGTTTGGCGGGCAAAGGTTTGGAGAGATGGAAGTGTGGGCACTCGAAGCTTATGGTGCCGCCTATACCCTGCAAGAAATTTTGACGGTCAAGTCGGACGATGTTGTTGGGCGTGTCAAAACGTACGAAGCGATTGTTAAAGGCGAGAATGTACCGGAACCAGGCGTGCCTGAATCGTTTAAGGTTCTTATCAAGGAGCTGCAAAGCCTTGGCATGGACGTCAAAATCCTGAGCGAAGATGAGCAGGAGATTGTCATGCGGGAGAGCGACGAAGACGACGATACCGGGGAGAAATTGAACCTAAACCTTGAGAGCCGGGAAATCGGGGACTGAGGCGCTGATGAAAGGGAGGATGCTCCTTGTTGGATGTGAACAACTTTGAGTTTATGAAGATCGGACTGGCCTCGCCAGAAAAGATCCGCTCCTGGTCACATGGTGAAGTCAAGAAGCCGGAGACCATCAACTACCGCACCCTCCGCCCTGAGAAGGATGGACTGTTCTGCGAACGGATCTTCGGACCGCAGCGCGACTGGGAATGTCATTGCGGCAAATACAAGCGGGTTCGTTATAAGGGTGTCGTGTGTGACCGTTGCGGCGTTGAAGTAACACGTTCCAAGGTGCGCCGTGAGCGTATGGGTCACATTGAGCTTGCAGCTCCAGTCTCGCACATCTGGTACTTCAAGGGTATTCCGAGCCGTATGGGACTTGTGCTCGACATGTCTCCTCGCGCCCTTGAGGAAGTCATTTACTTCGCATCATACGTTGTCACCGATCCTGGGGATACGCCGCTTGAGAAAAAGCAGCTCCTGAGCGAGAAGGAATACCGCTCATACCGGGAAAAGTACGGTTACGCTTTTGAGGCGGGGATGGGCGCGGAGTCGATTAAGAAATTGCTCCTCGACATCAACCTTGACAAAGAAGTCGACCAGTTGAAGGACGAATTGCGCACAGCTCAGGGGCAACGGCGTAATCGCGTGATTAAGCGCCTTGAAGTTCTGGAAGCATTCCGCGCGTCTGGCAACGAACCGAGTTGGATGATTCTTGAGGCCTTGCCTGTCATCCCCCCAGACCTGCGTCCAATGGTGCAACTCGATGGCGGCCGCTTTGCGACCTCTGACTTGAATGACTTGTACCGTCGCGTCATTAACCGCAACAATCGCCTGAAGCGATTGCTCGACCTGGGTGCACCTGACATTATCGTCCAGAATGAAAAGCGGATGCTGCAGGAAGCTGTCGACGCACTGATTGACAACGGACGTCGCGGACGCCCCGTTACAGGGCCCGGTAACCGGCCGCTGAAATCCCTGTCGCACATGCTGAAGGGTAAGCAGGGTCGTTTCCGTCAGAATCTGCTTGGTAAGCGTGTTGACTACTCAGGTCGATCCGTTATCGTCGTCGGTCCGGAACTGAAGATCTATCAGTGTGGTCTGCCGAAGGAAATGGCACTGGAGTTGTTCAAACCGTTTGTCATGAAAGAGCTGGTGGCTCGCGGTTTGGCGCACAACATCAAGAGTGCGAAGCGTAAAGTTGAGCGGGTTTCGCCGGAGGTCTGGGACGTCGTTGAGGACGTCATCAGGGAGCACCCTGTGCTGTTAAACCGTGCACCGACGCTGCATAGGTTAGGTATCCAGGCATTCGAGCCCATTCTGGTTGAAGGCCGCGCGATTAAGCTGCACCCGATGGTTTGTACCGCGTATAACGCCGACTTTGACGGTGACCAGATGGCGGTACACGTGCCACTGTCCGCTGAGGCGCAAGCTGAGGCTCGACTTCTAATGTTAGCTGCACATAACATCTTGAACCCGAAAGATGGAAAACCTGTCGTGACGCCGACGCAGGACATGGTGCTTGGACCGTACTACTTGACTATCGAGCGTCCGGGTGCAGTTGGCGAAGGCCGTGTCTTTGCTGACCCTGATGAAGTCAATGTAGCGTTGCAGCGCAAAGAAATTGAACTTCACACGCGGATCGTGATTCCTGCGAAGTCGCTGGGCAAAACGTCTTTCAGTAAAGAACAAGAGCAAGCATTTTTGCTCACAACACCAGGCAAGCTGATTTTTAATGAGGTCTTTCCGGCTGACTTCCCGTATTTGCATTCGGGGGCAAAGCAAAACCTCTACGAGGGTGCACCTGCCGAGACGTTTATCTTTGAAAAGGGCGTCAATCTTCGTGAACGGGCGCTAAGTCGGAAGAGTCCGAAGCCCATCATCAAGAAAGACCTTGGGAACATTCTGGCGGAGTGTTTCGATCGCTATGGAACGACGCAGACAGCCGAGATTCTGGACCGCGTGAAAAAACTCGGTTTCCACTACTCCTGTCAGGCTGGCATCACCATCTCGGTGGCGGATATCATCGTTCCGGAAGAGAAAATGATTATTATTGACGAGGCGGATAGCAAGGATCACAAACTCGTTCAGCAGTATCGTCGTGGTTTGATTACCGAGGAAGAGAAATACATGTCGTTCAGCCAGATCTGGAGCGAAGCGAAAGAGAAGCTCTCGGAAACTTTGATGCAGAGTATGGATGAGTTAAATCCAATTTACATGATGGCCACGTCCGGGGCCCGCGGCAGCCAGTCGCAGATTACACAGTTGGCTGGTATGCGCGGCTTGATGGCGAACCCATCCGGACAAATCATCCAACTGCCAATCAAGTCGAATTTCCGTGAAGGTCTGACGGTGTTGGAGTACTTTATTTCCACTCACGGCGCCAGAAAGGGTCTTGCTGACACGGCGCTTCGTACAGCTGACTCAGGATACCTGACTCGTCGTTTGGTTGACGTGGCTCAAGATACCATCGTCCGCGAAATCGACTGTGGCACCGACAAGGGACTTCGCGTCGCGGAAATCCGTGATGGTCGCGAGATCATCGAAGAAATCTACGATCGCCTTGAAGGGCGCATAGCCTTCCAGGATGTTTATCATCCTGGAACCGGTGCGAAGCTCGTTGGTAAAAATGAATTGATTGATGCGATAACGGCGACAGCCATTGTTGACGCGGGTATCCAGGAAGTTTATATTCGCTCAGTGCTGACATGTCGCACACGTCATGGAGTCTGTGTGCACTGCTATGGGCGTAACCTGGCGACCGGTAAGCTTGTGGAGATTGGTGAAGCCGTCGGCATTATCGCGGCGCAGTCCATCGGCGAACCTGGAACGCAGTTGACCATGCGTACTTTCCATACTGGCGGCGTTGCTGGTGATGACATCACGCAAGGTTTGCCGCGTATTCAGGAATTGTTCGAGGCCCGTAATCCGAAGGGTCAAGCGGTCATCACCGAGTTTGATGGTGTCATCACGGACGCCCGTGAAACAAAGGATAAGCGCGAGATTGAAGTCACGGGTGAGAGTGAGACCAAGGTATACGCAATCCCATACGGATCTCGAATTCGTGTCTCTGTGAATCAGAAGATTTCCGCTGGTGATGAGTTGACGGAAGGATCCGTTGACCCGAAAGAGATGCTGCGCGTCAAGGGCTTGGCAGGCGTACAGAACTACCTGTTGCGCGAAGTGCAACGCGTGTATCGACTTCAAGGCGTGGATATCAACGACAAGCACGTTGAAGTCATGGTACGTCAGATGTTGCGCAAGGTACGTATTCTGGACTCCGGAGACACGGATCTCCTGCCGGGAACCTATGCAGACCTATACGATTATGAAATGGCAAACCGCGAGGTGCTTTTCCGGGGCAAAGAGCCAGCAGTCGCGAGGCCAGCCCTTCTCGGCATCACCAAGGCATCCCTTGAGACTGACTCCTTCTTGTCAGCGGCGTCTTTCCAGGAGACCACCAGGGTGTTGACGGAAGCGGCCATCAAGGGCAAAGTCGACAAATTGCTTGGGCTCAAGGAGAACGTCATTATCGGGAAACTGATTCCGGCCGGCACAGGTATGTCGAGGTATCGCCATATTGAAATCGTGAGTGATGACGACCCCGTGGAAGTGTCGGAAGAAGCCACCGCATCTTCAGAAGCTGAGGTATCAGTGTCTGAGTAAACGGTGAGCCTCCACGAAGAGTCTTGGAGCTGCATCGGAGTGGTAACACCTCATGCGCTGTCGCTAATCCCATCCGGATTTTAGTTGACAGCGCATTTGCTCCGGTGATAGAATCTCTGAGTGTGCCTTTGGGCATGGTTTTCGATTTTGGGGGAGGCTGCTGCGATGTCACTCGATCGCATACGGCTGGCTAGGAAGCGCACCATTGGAACCAACCAAACTACGAAAGCTCTCCAGCAAGGACAAGTGGAAGTCGTGTACGTTGCAAAGGACGCCGAACATCGTGTGACGGATCCTATCGTGACTTTGGCGAATCAGCGGGGACTAAGTGTGATTTGGGTGGATACAATGAAGCAGCTTGGCAAAGCGTGCGGGATCGAAGTAGGAGCAGCTGCTGCCGCTGTCATCAAGTAAATGCATGCAGGTCGCTGAATTGTCGGCGGCATTTTGTGTGTGCTGGCTTGAGCTTTTCTTTGCTTAAGCGCGAACCACCAGGATACGTGGACTTGACGACGATTCGCTTGGCGAAGATGATTTCCGTGATATTCCCTGTCAGGCGGGCATGAAATTAGCTTGGATGCAAGTCGCTTGAATCATCATCGCTCAGATTGCAAGTTGCTTGAGTGAAAGTGGTTCGTAGGTTCTCTTGATTTGAAAGGAGGTGCGGTAGGATGCCAACCATTAATCAGCTCGTACGCAAGGGCCGCAAGCCGGTATTGAAAAAGTCAACGGCACCGGCTCTGCAGAAGGGATATAACAGCTTTCGCAAAGAGGAGACCGATCTCCCGGCCCCTCAGAAGCGGGGCGTGTGTACTCGTGTAGGTACGATGACGCCGAAAAAGCCGAACTCGGCGCTTCGGAAATATGCCCGTGTGCGTTTGACAAACCAGATTGAAGTTACAGCATACATCCCGGGTATTGGTCACAACCTTCAGGAACACTCCGTTGTTCTTGTTCGTGGCGGACGCGTGAAGGACCTTCCTGGTGTACGTTATCACATCGTTCGCGGCGCCTTGGATACAGCCGGTGTGAAGGACCGCCAACAGGCTCGTTCCAAGTATGGAGCCAAGCGCCCGAAGGTAAAGAAGTAATTTAACACGTTATTTGCGCAAGTTGTTCAGTGTTTGATGTTAGTTATTCAACAACACCTGTTGCGCGATTGAAACAGGTTCGGATAGTCTCTCGAAGGGAGGTTCCATTGATGCCAAGAAAAGGTCCCGTACCGAAAAGGGATGTTATGCCCGATCCGGTTTATGGCAACAAAATGGTCACGCGCCTCATCAATAAAGTAATGCTCGACGGCAAGCGTGGCGTGGCACAACACATTGTTTACGAAGCTTTTGATAAGATTCGCGAACGCAGCGGCAAAGACCCGATGGAGGTCTTTGAAGAAGCGATGCGGAACGTCATGCCGGTTTTAGAAGTAAAAGCTCGTCGCGTCGGCGGTTCGAATTATCAGGTTCCGATTGAAGTCCGTAACGAGCGCCGCATTACGCTGGGGCTGCGCTGGCTCGTGAATTATTCACGTCTGCGCGGGGAAAAGACCATGGTTGAGCGCTTGTCGAATGAATTGCTCGATGCGGCGAACAATATGGGCGGTTCCGTGAAGAAGAAGGAAGATACCCATCGCATGGCGGAAGCCAACAAGGCGTTTGCGCACTATCGTTGGTAGTTTGGGATTGACGTTTGAACTTCTATGAATTGCTAACGGGAAGGAGGGTGTTCCTTGGCACGTCAGTTTTCTTTACACAACACGCGTAATATCGGTATCATTGCGCACATCGACGCCGGCAAGACCACGACGACAGAACGCGTCCTGTTCTATACCGGGCGGGTGCACAAGATTGGCGAAGTTCATGATGGCGCCGCCACGATGGACTGGATGGAGCAGGAGCAGGAACGCGGTATTACAATTACGTCTGCCGCAACAACGGCAGCGTGGAAAGCCCATCGTATCAATATTATTGATACACCCGGCCACGTGGATTTCACCGTGGAGGTCGAGCGTTCTCTGCGCGTTTTGGATGGTGCGGTCGGCGTGTTCGATGCGAAGGGCGGCGTTGAGCCGCAGTCTGAGACCGTTTGGCGTCAGGCTGACAAGTATCATGTTCCGCGGATTGCATACGTCAACAAGATGGATATCATTGGCGCGGACTTCCAGATGTGCGTGGAGCAAATGCGGACACGTTTGGGAGCGAAGGCAATTCCGATTCAGTTGCCAATCGGTGCTGAAGACCATTTTGTTGGCATGATCGACCTGGTTGAAAACAGGGCTATCGTGTACACCGATGACCTCGGAACGACTTCGGAAGCGAGAGATATCCCTGAAGACATGAAGGCGCAGGCTGAACAGGCTCGCGTTGAACTGCTTGAGGCTGCTGCTGAAGTCGATGAGGAATTGATGATGAAGTACCTCGAGGGCGAGGAGATTACCATCGAGGAACTGAAGCGGGCCATTCGTAAAGGGACCGTGACAGTGCAGTTGTTCCCGGTTCTTTGCGGTTCTTCATATCGCAACAAGGGTGTCCAACCTATGCTTGACGCAGTAGTAGACTACTTGCCGTCGCCGCTTGATGTGCCTGCCATTAAAGGTGTTACGCCGGAAGGGGAACCTGTGGAGAAACATTCCTCAGACGAGGAACCGTTCGCAGCGCTTGCCTTCAAAATTATGACCGACCCGTTTGTGGGTAAGTTGTCATTTTTCCGTGTGTACTCCGGTACCGTGAGTTCTGGCTCCTACGTCATGAACTCTACAAAAGGTAAACGTGAGCGCATGGGGCGTATCGTGCAGATGCACGCAAACCACCGCGAAGAGCGCGACATGGTCTATGCAGGTGACATTGCTGCCGGTGTTGGATTGAAGGACACGACAACAGGTGATACACTCTGTGACGAAAAGAGTCTGGTGATTCTGGAGTCGATGGAGTTCCCGGATCCCGTCATTTCAATTTCTGTGGAGCCGAAAACCAAGGCTGACCAAGACAAGATGGGCGTAGCTCTTGGTAAGTTAACAGAAGAAGATCCGACGTTCCGTACCTACACGGACCAAGAGACGGGTCAGACCATCATTTCCGGTATGGGCGAACTTCATCTGGAGATTATCGTCGACCGCTTGAAGCGCGAATTTAAGGTTGAGGCCAACACTGGTAAACCTCAGGTCGCGTATAAGGAAAGTATCACGAAGCGTGTCGAGCAAGAAGCGAAGTTCGTGCGCCAATCTGGTGGACGAGGTCAGTACGGACACGTTAAGATTATCCTGGAGCCGCTCGAACGCGGCGGCGGATATGTATTCGAAAACAAGGTTGTCGGTGGTGCAATTCCAAAGGAATACATTCCGGCAGTTGACGAAGGTATTAAGGAAGCACTGCAAAGTGGTATTCAAGCAGGCTACCCAGTGCTCGACGTCAAAGCAACCTTGTTCGACGGTTCATACCACGACGTTGACTCTTCCGAAATGGCCTTTAAGATTGCTGGTTCCATGGCGTTTAAACAAGCGGCAGCAAAGGCTGGGCCTGCGATTCTGGAGCCGATAATGAAGGTTGAAATCACGGTTCCGGAAGAGTACATGGGTGACATTATGGGTGACGTCAATTCACGGCGTGGTCGTGTCGAAGGCATGGACGCCCGTGCGAATGCTCGAGTTATTCGGGGATTCGTGCCGCTCGCTGAGATGTTTGGTTATTCCACGAGCCTGCGCTCGCGGACGCAAGGACGGGGTACATTCTCCATGGAGTTTCATGCATATGAAGAAGTGCCAAAGAGCATAGCTCAAGAAATTATCGCCAAGAACAAAGGCGAGTAAGATAAGGAGTGATTTCTAATGGCAAAGGCGAAATTTGATCGCTCGCTCCCGCACGTAAACGTCGGGACCATCGGCCACGTTGACCACGGCAAGACGACTTTGACGGCAGCTATCACAGCTGTGCAGGCTTCAAAGGGTAAGGCACAAGCGTCCAAGTACGATGAGATCGACAAAGCTCCAGAAGAACGTGAACGCGGTATTACCATTAACACTGCGCACGTCGAATACTCTACAGACAATCGTCACTATGCGCACGTTGACTGCCCAGGTCACGCTGACTATGTGAAGAACATGATCACCGGTGCAGCTCAGATGGACGGCGGTATCCTGGTGGTATCTGCTGCTGACGGCCCGATGCCTCAGACTCGCGAACACATCTTGCTGTCACGTCAGGTCGGCGTGCCATACTTGGTTGTCTTCCTGAACAAGTGTGACATGGTTGATGACGAAGAACTGCTTGAATTGGTTGAAATGGAAGTTCGCGAACTTCTCTCTGAATACGAGTTTCCTGGGGATGACATTCCTGTCATCCGCGGATCTGCTCTGAAGGCTCTCGAAGGGGATCCGGAGTATGTCAAGAAGATTGAAGAGTTGATGGATGCTGTCGACAGCTACATCCCGACTCCGGAGCGCGACACCGACAAGCCGTTCTTGATGCCGGTTGAAGACGTGTTTACCATCACTGGCCGCGGTACTGTTGCTACCGGCCGTGTAGAACGTGGCAGCCTGAAGGTAGGCGACGAAGTCGAGATTGTTGGCCTTCATGAAGACAATCGTAAGACGGTTGCCACCGGTATTGAGATGTTCCGCAAGTTGCTCGATTCTGCACAAGCTGGTGACAACATCGGTGCATTGCTTCGTGGCGTTGAACGTAAGGACATTGAGCGCGGCCAAGTTTTGGTCAAGCCGGGTTCCATCAAACCGCACACGGTCTTCAAGGCTCAGGTGTACGTCCTGACCAAGGAAGAGGGCGGACGTCACACTCCTTTCTTTAACGGTTATCGCCCACAGTTCTACTTCCGTACAACTGACGTAACTGGCGTGTGCCAATTGCCGGAAGGCGTCGAAATGGTGATGCCTGGCGATGATATCACGATGGATGTAGAATTGATTGCACCAATCGCGCTCGAAGAAGGTACACGGTTCGCTATCCGCGAAGGTGGCCGCACTGTTGGTGCTGGCGTTGTCAGCAGCATCTCGAAGTAAACGAGTCGCACATTGATGTATGGAGAAGGCGGGGAGCAAGAATGCTCTCCGCCTTCTTCTCTTTTGGACCTTCCTTTATCTACCCATTTGTCGATTCTTGATTTCTTCTTGTGTTCTTGCCCACTGTCTAGTATAATTTCGAATGTTGGTCTCTGACAGCGATGAGGCAGAAGGTTGCCCATGTGCCCGTAGCCATATGGGGCACCACTGGGGTTGGTTTCTGCGGAGTATGTCCAGCAAATTGGGCGTTGGTTTTGTTGGTACGCGAGTGTACTGACCGACCCGCAAAGTGAGGGGGGAAAACATATGGCGAAACAGAAGATCCGTATCCGGCTGAAGGCGTTTGATCACCAAGTACTTGACCAGTCCGCAGAGAAGATTGTCGAAACCGCAAAGCGTGCAGGGGCAGTTGTTGCAGGCCCGATTCCATTGCCGACCGAAAAGACGATTTATACGATTCTGCGTGCACCGCACAAGTATAAGGATTCACGGGAGCAATTTGAGATGCGTACACACAAGCGTCTCATTGACATTGTCAATCCCACGCCGCAAACGGTAGATGCGCTAATGCGTCTTGATCTTCCGTCTGGTGTAGATATTGAAATCAAACTGTAAATCACAGAGGTCTACCTCTGCTTGTCTGGAACGAATTGAGAAGTACATGGGAAGGGCGCTAAGGAGGTGTGCGTATGAAGGGCATTTTAGGACGGAAACTTGGTATGACTCAGGTCTTCTCGGAAGATGGAACTGTCATTCCTGTAACCGTGATTGAAGCTGGTCCGTGCATTGTTTTACAGAAGAAGGAAGTGGCGACGGACGGCTACGATGCTGTGCAAATTGGATTTGCGGATAAAAAGCCGAAACGGGCTACCAAGGCTGAGCAGGGACACGCACAAAAGGCGAGCACTGCAGCGAAGAAGTACGTTCGTGAGTTGCGGGGTGTGGACCTTGGTGCATATGAAGTTGGACAGCAGCTGGGTCCTGACGTATTTGCCGAAGGTGAAATTGTAGATGTTATTGGAACCTCAAAAGGTAAGGGCTACGCTGGCCCAATTAAGCGCCACAATCAATCGCGCGGTCCAATGGGGCATGGCTCCAAGTACCATCGCGGTGTTGGGTCGCTGGGTCCGATTGCACCAAACCGCGTCATGAAAGGCCAGACAATGGCTGGACGTATGGGTGGAGAGCGCGTTACCGTGCAAAACCTGCAGGTTGTTCGGATTGATGCCGAGAGAAACCTGTTGCTGATTAAGGGTGCAATTCCTGGTCCGAAGAATTCGTTTGTAACTGTCAGGCAGGCAGTGAAGTCTGTCCATTGATGATTGTTTAGAAAGGAGGATGCGGGATGCCGAAAGTAGCAGTTTACAATATGAACGGCGAGCAAGTTGGAGACATCGAACTGAATGAGAAATTGTTTTCGGCCCCTGTTCGCGCGGATCTCATGCACGCGGTTGTGCTGAGTTACCTGGCAGGTAAGCGGCAGGGTACACATAAGGTCAAAAATCGTTCCGAAGTCAGTGGCGGCGGAAGAAAGCCATGGCGCCAAAAAGGAACGGGACGTGCACGCCAGGGAAGCACACGTGCTCCTCAGTGGAAGGGCGGCGGTGTTGTTTTTGGACCGACTCCGAGGACCTACACACTGAAGGTTCCGAAGAAGGTTCGACGTCAGGCGTTGTACAGCGCGCTGTCCAGTAAAGTTGATGAGGGCAAGGTCGTTGTGTTGGATGGGCTTACCGTTTCGGAAGCTAAAACGAAACACATGGCAGCGTTGTTACAAGCACTGAATCTCAAGCAGGCATTGTTGGTTGATGCTGCTCGTGAAGATAATGCTTATCTATCGGCTCGCAACATCCAGGGGTTAAAGTATGTTGAGGCGAATGCGTTGAACGTTTATGACTTACTCCAGCACGAGCATCTTGTGTTGACAAAGGATGCCGTAGCTAAAGTTGAGGAGGTGTTCGCGTAATGGATCCGCGTGACCTCATCAAACGCCCAATTATCACGGAACGTTCGACTGCCCTGATGGAAGAAGGCAAGTATGTCTTCGAAGTTGACAAGCGAGCAAACAAGACGGAAATTCGTCAGGCTGTAGAAAAACTGTTTGGCGTTCAAGTTGAAAAGGTGAACACTTTACGTACGCCGGCCAAGAAGAAGCGCGTAGGGAAGTATGTGGGCTTTACTAGCGAACGCAAAAAGGCAATTGTGAAGCTGACTTCCGACTCTAAGCCGATTGAAATCTTTAACGGTTGATTTTTGAAGTTTGCATGAAGTGTGAAGGAGGTTGTGACGTTGGGTATTAAAAAGTACCGCCCTACTTCTCCAGGACGTCGGTTCATGTCAGTCTCGACATTTGAAGAGATTACTACGGCGGAACCTGAGAAGTCCCTGTTAGCGCCGCTCAAATCACGCGCTGGCCGAAATCATCAGGGAAAAATCACTGTACGTCACCAGGGTGGCGGCCACAAGCGCCAGTACCGCCTGATTGACTTTAAGCGTAACAAGGACGGGATTCCTGCTAAGGTTGCCACCATTGAGTATGACCCGAACCGTTCGGCGCGTATTGCGCTTTTGCATTACGTGGATGGTGAGAAGCGTTACATTGTGGCTCCGCATGGTCTGAAGGTTGGCCAGATGGTTGTGTCCGGGCCGGACTCAGACATTCGCGTTGGCAACGCTCTACCGCTGGCGAACATTCCGGTTGGTACGGTTATCCACAATATTGAGATGAAACCTGGCAAGGGCGCACAGCTTGCTCGAGCTGCTGGTGCGTCAGCACAGCTGATGGCGAAGGAAGGCGAGTACGCCAACATTCGTCTGGGTTCCGGCGAGATGCGGCTGGTCCGCCTCGAATGCCGCGCCACGATTGGTCAGGTTGGCAACCTAGATCACGAGAACGTGAACATTGGTAAAGCTGGCCGATCTCGTTGGCTTGGTAAGCGCCCGACCGTCCGCGGTGTTGTCATGAACCCTGTTGACCATCCGCATGGTGGTGGTGAAGGTAAGGCGCCGGTTGGCCGCAAGTCGCCGATGTCTCCATGGGGTAAACCCACGTTGGGTAAGAAGACGCGCAAGAAGAATCACCCGAGCGACAAGTATATTGTGCGGCGTCGTAAGAAGTAACGGCCGCAAATTCCTGCAGATACACCATCTCAGCATTTATTGGCTGGGGCGAGAGGAGGTTTCTCGATGAGTCGTTCTTTAAAGAAGGGACCGTTTTGCGACGACTACCTGTTGAAAAAGGTTGACGTGATGAACACTGCCGGGGAAAAGCGAGTGATTAGGACCTGGTCCCGTCGATCGACGATTTTCCCGCAGTTTGTAGGACACACCTTCGGCGTTCACGATGGTCGGAAGCATGTCCCGGTATACGTAACGGAAGATATGGTGGGGCACAAGCTTGGTGAGTTTGCTCCGACAAGAACGTACAAAGGGCACGCGGGTGACGAAAAAGGCTCGCGTTCGCGCTAACCTGGTACTGTGAAAGGAGGTCTATTAGATGGAGGCAACTGAAACGCGCGCCAGAGCCAAGTACATTCGGATTGCACCTCGGAAGGTTCGTTTGGTTGTGGACCTCGTTCGTGGGAAGAAGATTGGCGAAGCGCTTGCGATATTGAAGTTGACGCCGCGCGGTGCGTCGCCGGTTGTGGAGAAGGTTCTGCGCTCTGCTATTGCGAACGCTGAGAACAACCACAATATGGATGTGGAACGACTGTTTGTGAAGGAGATTTTTGTCGATCCAGGTCCGACGTTGAAACGATTCCATCCCCGTGCGCAGGGGCGTGCTTACAGCATCATGAAGCGCACGAGTCATATTACCGTCGTTGTGGCGGAAAAGTAAGGAGGGATAGAAGCGAATGGGGCAAAAAGTAAATCCCGTTGGTCTGCGCATCGGTATTATTCGCGATTGGGAATCGAAATGGTTTGCCAATAAGAAAGACTATCAGGACCTGCTGCACGAGGACCTGAAGATTCGAGATTTTGTCGCCCGGCGCTTAAAGGATGCGGCCGTTTCAGAGATTGACATTGAGCGAGCGGCGAATCGCATCAACGTCGTGATTCACACGGCGAAACCTGGGATGGTCATTGGCAAGGGCGGTTCCGAAGTGGACAATCTGCGGAATCAGCTCAATGGCTTGACTAGCAAACGCGTACACATTTCTATCTCCGAGGTGAAGAGCCCGGATTTGAGCGCCCGTTTGGTGGCAGAGAACATTGCTGCCCAACTCGAGCGGCGTGTTGCGTTCCGCCGCGCGATGAAGCAAGCGATTCAACGTACAATGCGCGCTGGTGGCAAGGGTATCCGTGTGCAAGTATCCGGTCGTTTGGGCGGTGCTGAAATCGCTCGTACGGAAGGGTATTCAGAAGGTACTGTTCCCCTTCATACCCTGCGTGCAGACATTGACTATGCGCTCGCTGAAGCACACACGACCTATGGACGCATCGGTGTGAAAGTGTGGATCTACCGTGGTGAAATTCTGCCACAAAGGACTCGAAAGGGCGCTGAGGAAGGAGGCAATTAACCATGTTGATGCCGAAACGTGTTAAGCACCGCAAAGAACACCGTGGACGTATGACGGGTGCTTCCAAGGGCGGCAACGAGGTGGCTTTTGGAGAATATGGTTTGCAAGCGTTGGAACCGGCATGGGTGACCAACCGACAGATAGAGGCAGCACGTATTGCGATGACGCGCTATATGCGTAGAGGCGGCAGAGTGTGGATCAAGATCTTCCCGAGCAAGCCTGTCACGCAGAAGCCGGCGGAAACCCGTATGGGTAGTGGTAAGGGTTCTCCGGAGAAGTGGGTTGCCGTCGTCAAGCCGGGTCGTATCCTGTTTGAAATTGCCGGAGTTACTGAGGAGACTGCGCGAGAAGCGATGCGTCTAGCAGCGCACAAGCTCCCCATCAAGACGAAGTTTGTAGTTCGTGACGAAGTAGGTGGTGAAGCTGATGAAAGCTAATGAATTGCGCGGGCTTTCCAGCGAAGAGATCGAAAGCCGCATTGACCAGCTCAAGGATGAGTTGTTCAACCTCCGTTTCCAGCTCGCCACTGGTCAGTTGGAGAATCCGATGAGGATTCGTCAGGTTCGCAAGGACATCGCACGTGCGAAGACCATTCTGAAACAGCGTGAACTGGGTATCGGCTGAGATTAGGAGGGAGGTTGACTTGGTGGAACGGAACTATCGTAAGGTCCGTGTTGGTAAGGTCGTCAGTGACAAGATGGATAAGACCATCGTCGTTGCTGTTGAAGAATATGTAAAGCACCGTATTTATGGGAAGACGATTCGCCGCACGGTGAAGTTCAAGGCCCATGACGAGAAGAATGAAGCCAGAATTGGCGACACAGTGCGCATCATGGAAACCCGTCCCCTGAGTAAAGACAAGCGTTGGCGTTTAGTCGAAGTCATTGAGAAGGCAGTTGTGATTTAATCGTTCCCGCTGGAAGGAGGCAGTCCGTATGATTCAACCACAAACGCGGTTAGTTGTAGCCGACAACACGGGAGCGAAAGAAATCATGTGTTTCCGTGTGCTGGGTGGCTCCAATCGTAAGACGGCGAATGTCGGCGATGTCATCATCGCATCCGTTAAAAGTGCAACACCCGGTGGCGTTGTCAAGAAAGGCGACGTGGTCAAGGCTGTGATTGTTCGGAGTCGACGTGGGCTTCGACGCAAAGACGGCTCGTACATCCGATTTGACGAGAATGCAGCCGTGATTATCCGTGAAGACAAGAGTCCGCGCGGAACACGTATCTTTGGCCCCGTAGCACGTGAGTTACGCGAACGTGATTTCATGAAAATCATTTCCTTGGCACCAGAAGTCTTGTGAGCGAGGGAATCAAGGGGGTGCAAAGAGTGCCAAAGCTATCCATTAAGAAAGGTGACAAAGTCGTTGTCATCGCTGGTAAGGACAAGGCGAAGTCAGGCGTGGTTCTCGAGGTCTATCCGAAAGACCAGCGCGTGCTTGTCGAAGGCGTGAATGTTGTCCAGCGCCATACGAAGCCAAACATGGCGAATCCTGAGGGTGGCATCATCCAAAAGGAAGCCCCAATCCACATTTCCAACGTGCAAATCGCTGACCCGAAGACAGGGGAAGCAACTCGTATTGGCCACAAGCTGCTCGAGGATGGCACGAAGGTCCGGTATGCGAAGAAGTCTGGCGAAGTGATTGACGAGTAGCCAGGTGAAGGGAGAATGTGCTGTGACCCGTTTGCAGGAGAAATATCAAACTCAAGTGGTCGGCGAACTGATGAAGCAGTTCAACTATACGACCGTCATGCAGGTTCCTAGAATTGAAAAGGTTGTCGTTAATCTAGGTCTCGGCGAAGCTGTGCAGAATCCGAAAGTAATTGACGCTGCGGTGGGTGACGTCGTTGCGATTACAGGTCAAAAGCCTGTTGTCACCCGGGCGAAAAAGTCGATTGCACAATTCCGGGTTCGCCAGGGGATGCCGATTGGCGTAAAGGTGACACTTCGCGGTCAGCGGATGTATCATTTTCTGGATAAGTTGATGAACGTGGCCTTGCCGCGTGTCCGTGACTTTCGCGGGGTTTCCCCCAAGGCATTTGACGGCCGTGGTAACTACACGTTAGGTCTCCGCGAGCAGCTTATTTTCCCGGAGATTGAATATGACCAGGTGGATAAAGTTCGCGGTATGGAAGTGGTCGTTGTGACCACCGCCAGCAGTGATGAAGAGGCTCGTGCGCTGTTGACAAGTCTTGGAATGCCTTTCCGTAAGTAAAATCTTCGAGGCTGTTGCCTCGCGAAACTAAGTATTACTCGTAAGCCAGAACGATCGAGAAACTAGACGTACCGATAAGAGAGGAGCGATCACGTGGCGAAGAAGTCGATGATTGCCAAGGCAGCGCGCAGGCCAAAGTTCAGTACCCAAGCGTACACTCGCTGTCGCATCTGCGGGCGCCCGCACTCCGTCTTGCGCAAGTTCGGGGTCTGCCGTATCTGCTTCCGCAACTTGGCCTATAAGGGTCAATTGCCTGGTGTGAAAAAGGCGAGCTGGTAACAGGCACGCACGGAAGGAGGTTTTGTAAATGACCATGACTGACCCGATTGCAGATATGCTGACTCGGATTCGTAACGCCAACTTGGTGGGTCACGAGAAAGTTGAAATCCCGGGTTCCAATATCAAGAGGTCGATTGCGGAGATTTTGAAGCGTGAGGGCTTCGTCCGCGATGCGGAGTTTATCACGGATGAAAAGCAGGGTATGATTCGCCTGTTTCTGAAATACGGAAAAGGGCAAGAACGTGTCATCACCGGCCTGAAGCGGATTAGTAAGCCTGGAATGCGCGTCTATGTTCCAAATGACGCTGTTCCCCGCGTGCTTGGCGGGCTCGGCATCGCCATCATCTCCACATCAAGAGGTATCTTGACCGACAAGGAAGCTCGTCAGGCTGGTGTTGGCGGCGAGGTTCTCTGCTACGTTTGGTAATGTGACGGAGAGATAGAACGGAGGTGGGAAGATGTCCCGAATTGGTAAAAGACCAGTCGTGATTCCGGCTGGGGTCGAACTCACTGTCGACGGGTCACTGGTGAAAGTCAAAGGACCGAAGGGTGCTCTCGAACGTGAGTTTCATCCGGATATGAAAATTGTTGTCAACGGTAGTGAAGTGTTGGTTGAGCGTCCTTCCGATGAGAAGCTTCACCGGAGCCTGCACGGAACGACCAGAAGCCTTCTGGCCAACATGGTGGAGGGTGTCAGTAATGGTTTTGCAAAGAATCTCGATCTCGTTGGCGTCGGTTATCGCGCAGCGAAATCTGGAGATAAGGTGACGCTTTCGCTTGGCTTTTCTCATCCTGTCGTGCTTGAAAATGAAGACGGGATTGAAGTAGAGGTTCCCGCGCCGACGAAGTTGATTATACGCGGCATCGACAAGGAAGTCGTGGGTGCGTATGCTGCTCGCGTTCGTGCGATTCGGAAGCCTGAACCGTATAAGGGCAAGGGAATTAAGTACGAAACAGAACGCATCCGCCGTAAAGTCGGTAAGACTGGTAAGAAGTAATCCGTTCACGGAGAAAGGGAGTGAATCGGCGTGATTACAAAGGAAGATCGCAACTTAGCGCGTAAGCGTCGGCATCTGCGTGTCCGTAGCCGCATCGAAGGCACCACAGCGCGTCCGCGCCTCAACGTCTATCGTTCAAACAAACACATCTACGCGCAAGTCATTGATGATGTGACGGGAACTACTGTGGTCAGTGCATCCACTGTCGACAAGGAACTGACTGGGCAGGTGCAAAACGGCGGTAACGTCGATGCAGCACGCAAGGTCGGCGAACTTGTTGCCAAGCGAGCGATTGAAAAAGGGGTTACTTCGGTTGTGTTTGACCGCGGTGGGTACCTTTATCATGGACGAGTGCAAGCTCTGGCAGACGCAGCACGCGCTGCAGGTCTGCAATTCTAATTGAGAGGAAGGTGTCTCTGTGCGCATAGATCCGAATCAACTCGAACTGACGGAACGCGTGGTTCACGTGAACCGCGTTGCTAAGGTTGTAAAGGGCGGTCGCAGGTTCTCGTTCTCAGCCCTCGTCGTAGTCGGTGATGGGAACGGTCATGTTGGCGCTGGGCTGGGTAAGGCTCAGGAAGTCCCTGATGCTATTCGAAAGGGAATTGAAGACGCCAAGAAAAACCTGGTTCACGTACCAATGAAGCGCACCTCGATTCCGCATGACACTCTTGGTCATTTTGGCGCCGGCCAAGTACTCATTAAGCCAGCTCCAGAAGGTTCCGGCGTCATCGCAGGCGGTCCGGTACGCGCGGTGCTTGAATTGGCGGGAATTAAAGATATCGCCACGAAGTCACTCGGTTCTAACAATCCGATTAACATGGTTCACGCAACACTCGATGCCTTGCGTCAATTGAAGCGGGCCGAAGAAGTAGCGCGCCTGCGCGGCAAGAGCGTTCAAGAGATTCTCGGTTAAGGAGGGTTACAGTTGGCGAACAAGCTTTCAATCACGTTGAAGCACAGCCCGATTGGCCGTCCAGAAAACCAGCGTAAGACAGTCGTTGCACTCGGGCTGCGGAAGTTGCAACAGACCGTTGTGCATGAAGATACCCCGGTTATTCGCGGCATGGTTGAACGCGTGAAACACCTGGTTGAAGTTCAGCCTGTAGAAGCGAAGTAAAGATTAAAGGAGGTGCGAAAATGCAGCTGCATGACTTGAAGTCAAACGAGGGTGCCAGGCACGGCAGGAAGCGTGTCGGTCGCGGCACGAGTTCGGGCCACGGTAAGACGTCGACGCGCGGCCACAAAGGACAATGGGCAAGGTCCGGTGGCGGTGTGCGGCCCGGCTTCGAAGGCGGCCAGACTCCACTGTTTAAGCGCCTGCCGAAACGCGGGTTTACGAATGCCCGCTTTACCAAGACGTTTGCGATTGTCAATCTGGAGCAACTGAACGAACTCCCAGCAGGAACTGTGGTAACACCAGAACTCCTGCTGGAGCGGCGTTTTGTTCGTCAACTCCTCGACGGCATCAAGGTACTTGGTAAAGGTGACCTGAACGTAAAGTTGACAGTCCAGGCTCATGCCTATTCGGCGACGGCGAAGGAGAAGATTGAGGCAGCAGGCGGAACCGCCGAGGTGATTTGACGTGTGGCAGGGAATCCTCAATCTTTGGCGGCTGAAGCATCTGCGCAACCGAATCTTGTTTACGCTCATGATCATTGCTGTGTACCGGATCGGCACTTACTTTCCGGTACCGGGGATGAATCAAAATGCATTAAACCAGTCCGGGCAGAATAATGCACTGTTCAACCTGCTAAATATGTTTTCTGGTGGCGCCTTTTATCGCTTTTCCATCTTTGCCATGAGCGTCACGCCGTATATCACCGCATCCATTGTCGTGCAATTGTTGCAGTCCGGTGTCATTGGACGCTTGGAAGAGTGGCAAAAGGAAGGCGAATCCGGTCGTCAAAAGCTAACCCAGCTGACACGTTACCTGACAGTTGGACTTGGCATTGTGCAAGCGGTCGGTCTGACCTATACTTTCGACCGCCAGGGGCTTCTGCTCGTGCACGACTGGTGGAGTTACGCCGTTATCGTCATCGCTCTGACGGCGGGTGATACCCTGCTGATGTGGTTTGGCGAAATGATTACGGAAAAAGGGGTCGGCAACGGGATTTCCGTAATCATCTTCGTGAGCATTGTCTCGAGGATGGGTCAATTAGGCCAGGAAGTGTACAGTGCGTGGTTCTATGCGCATCCGGACCAGCTGTTCCTTAACATCCTCAAATCGATTGTGCTGATTGTCGGGATTGTTGCGATTTTTGCGCTCATTGTGTACGTTCAGCAGGCTGAGCGGAAGATTCCGGTTCAGTACGCGAAACGCGTTGTGGGTCGGACGGTGTATGCGGGGCAACAGACGCATATTCCGCTGAAAGTCAATGCAGCTGGTGTGATTCCGGTCATCTTCGCGGTATCACTGCTGATTCTTCCATACACGATTGCCACCTACTTTTCAAAGCGAGCCTGGGCGGAAGCAATCTTGCGCTACTTGTATCCGAATTCTGTTTGGTACATTGTGTTGGAAGTCGTGCTAATTATTGCATTCACCTTCTTCTATACACACATCCAAATCAATCCGGAACAACTGGCGGAGCAATTGCAGAAACATGCCGGGTACATTCCAGGTGTTCGTCCTGGGCGTGATACCGAAGAGTACATTATCCGGGTCGTGAACCGCATCACTGTATTCGGATCGTTGTTCCTTGGCGTCATCTCAGTGCTGCCGTTTCTTTTGTTGCAGGGAGCAAACCTGAACTCGGTGTACTTCGGAGGCACATCGCTTTTGATTCTTGTAGGTGTGGCCATGCAGACCATGCAACAGATGGAAGGTCAATTGTTGCAGCGTCACTATCGTGGGTTCATTCGTTAAAGTGGGAGGCATCAGAATGCAGGTCGTCATGTTAGGCTTACCCGGCGCGGGTAAAGGCACGCAGGCGGCGCGGATCTCCGAGGATTTTCGGATTCCGCACATTTCCACGGGGGATATGTTTCGTGCCGCAATCGCAGCGATGACTCCCCTGGGACAGGAAGTCAAGTCGTTTCTGGATTCTGGCCGGTTAGTGCCGGATGACTTGACGATACGGGTAGTCGCGGACCGCCTTAACCAGCCGGATGCGGAGAATGGCTTTCTGCTCGATGGGTTTCCCCGCACGCTGCCGCAAGCGACAGCACTCGAGACATCCCTCGCTGAACTTGGAAAGCCGCTTGACCACGCGCTTTATATCCATGTTCCTCGAGACATCTTGCTTGCGCGTTTAACAGGCCGTCGAATCTGTAAGGTCTGCGGCGCCACATACCATGTGGTGTACCATCCTCCGATTAAAGAGGGTGCGTGCGACAAGTGCGAAGGTCCGTTGTATCAGCGTTCGGATGATACGGAAGCAGCAGTAATGACTAGGCTTGAGCAGTACGCGCAGACCGCACCTTTGGTCGAGTTCTACCGCGAACGCAACGTACTGCATCAGATAGACGGTCAGCAGGACATTGATGAAGTGTACCGTGACATTCGCGCCGTTCTGCTCGCCACTTCGACTTGAGGTGTCTTCGATGTCGAAGTTGCCGACATTACCGGAGGTTGGGCGAGTGGTGGAAGTCACGCGGGGCAGAGACCGTGGAATTGTGGCGGTGGTCGTACGGCAAGAGGCAGATCGATTCGTCTATGTGGCAGATGGTTTTAAACGTACTGCACTGCGACCTAAGAAGAAAAATGTTCTCCATGTACGAAGCACAAGTCACTTTTCGCGCGCGGTGCTGGATGAAGTGTCACGAGGTGGGAATTCATTAGACATTCTGCTTCGCGACGCAGTGAACGCGTACAATGCCGGTCGTCAACAGACGGTGAATGACGACGCCTGAGAAGGGGTGGGACCGAGTGGCGAAAGATGATGTGATTGAGGTCGAGGGGAAAGTGATTGAACCGTTGCCGAACGCGATGTTTCGAGTCGAGCTGGAAAATGGGCATAAGATTCTCGCGCATGTTTCAGGTAAGATTCGAATGCACTACATCAAGATTCTGCCCGGTGACCGCGTAACCGTAGAGTTGTCCCCATACGACTTGAGTCGTGGTAGAATTACCTATCGGTACAAGTAACTGATTCTAGCCGAATGCACATTTATCCGGTATGATACCGGGAGTGAGGAGGGTGTGACGGTGAAAGTTCGTCCGTCCGTCAAACCAATCTGCGAGAAGTGCAAGGTTATTCGCAGAAAAGGCAATGTAATGGTGATTTGCGAGAACCCGAAGCACAAACAGCGCCAAGGTTAATTGAAGCGCTGTTTTCAGAGTGCGAAGTTTGAACCAAGCGCTGTTTTGAGAGTCCTAGCGAAGTGAGTGGTTTTGCCACGAATCAGTGCGGCTGCCCGACCCTTCGGGACTGGTTCGTGTTCTTATAGAAAGCAGGAACTATGGAGGTGGATTCCCCAACATGGCTCGTATTGCAGGTGTTGACTTGCCTCGCGACAAGCGAGTTGAAATCGGCCTGACCTATATTTTTGGGATTGGGCGTACAACGGCCAACAAGATTCTTCAGGCAACAGGTATCAATCCAGATACGCGTATCCGTGATTTGACGGAAGACGAAGTGATTCGTCTCCGCGAGTATATTGATAAGTCCCACAAGGTTGAAGGTGACCTGCGTCGCGAGATTGCGCTGAACATTAAGCGCTTGATGGAAATCGGCAGCTATCGCGGCATGCGTCATCGTCGTGGTTTGCCTGTCCGCGGTCAACGCACCAAGACCAACGCTCGTACACGCAAAGGCCCACGCCGAACAGTGGCTGGCAAGAAGAAGTAATTTGGTACGATGTACCGGATGATACAGGGTTATGAAGGAGGAGTTTAACGCATGGCGAGAACCCAGCGTAAAGGGGCGAACGTCACTCGTACACGCCGACGCGATCGAAAGAACGTGGAAACTGGCGTTGCACATATCCGTTCGACGTTTAACAATACCATCGTCTCAATCACGGACGTGGCTGGTAACGTCATTTCGTGGTCGTCCGCAGGTAACGTAGGCTTTAAGGGCTCCCGTAAGAGCACGCCGTTCGCAGCCCAAATGGCTGCCGAAGCTGCTGCTCGTACAGCAATGGAACATGGCATGAAGTCGCTCGAGGTGACTGTCAAGGGTCCAGGTGCTGGTCGTGAGGCGGCTATCCGGTCGCTGCAAGCCGCTGGACTCGAAGTCAGTGGTATTCGTGACTTGACGCCAATTCCCCACAACGGTTGCCGCCCTCCAAAGCGCCGCCGCGTCTGACGACAGCTACGGATAGTATCCGCCGTCGGCCTCGAGCCGGAATGGATATGGGTGTCTGTATTCGCTCAAACGATGTAGTCTCTGCGAAGTGTGGAGGTTATATTCGTCGGAAGTATAGATCTTTATGGAGGTGTCAACACTAGAATGGCAAGATATACCGATTCTGTGTGCCGCCTTTGCCGTCGGGAAGGGATTAAGCTCTACCTGAAGGGCGACCGGTGCTACAGTGAGAAGTGTTCCGTAGATAAGCGTCCATTTCCGCCTGGTCAACATGGCCAAGGGCGTCGTCGTAACTCTGAGTATGGACAGCAGTTGCGAGAGAAGCAAAAGGCTCGCCGGTATTACGGAGTGTTGGAGAAGCAGTTTGAAGCCTATTATGACGAAGCTACCCGTCGCCAAGGCGTAACGGGCGAAAACCTGTTGCAGCTGCTCGAGAGTCGCCTCGACAACGTCGTGTATCGACTCGGGTTTGCTGCATCACGGCCGGAAGCCCGTCAATTGGTGCGTCATGGACACTTCATGGTCAATGGACGCCGGGTTGATATCCCGTCCTACATGACCAAGCCAGGAGACGTCATCAACGTCCGTGAAAAGAGCCAGCAGATTGAACGCATGAAGGTACTACTCGAGAATGCTGAGCAAAAGACGATTGGTCCGTGGCTCGAACTCGATTTGTCCAGCAAATCCGGAAAAATTGTTCGTCTTCCAGCGCGGGACGAGATTGATACTCCGGTGGCAGAACAGATGATTGTTGAGCATTACTCGCGCTAACCGAAGCAGCAAGCGGCAGAGCCCGGCTGATACTTTGTTGGCGAGAGGTCCTGTAGCGAGGAGGGGTACGGATGATCGAAATTGAGAAGCCGAAAATTGAGGTCGTTGAATCGTCAGAGCGGTATGGGAAATTCGTAGTCGAACCGCTGGAACGTGGATACGGTACGACATTGGGAAACTCGCTGCGGCGAATTCTCCTGTCCTCAATCCCTGGCGCAGCTGTTCGCACGGTGAAAATTGAAGGTGTGTTGCACGAGTTTTCAACGATTCCCGGTGTCGTCGAAGACACCACTGAACTGGTCTTGAATATTAAGCGCTTGGCGCTGAGGATCCATTCAGATGAGGAGAAGACTCTGGTCATCGACGCCGAGGGTGCCGGCCCCGTGACAGCTGCAGATATCCGGGCCGACTCTGACGTAGACATCATGAATCCGGATTTGCATATTGCAACGCTCAGTGATGGTGCCCATTTATACGCCGAACTCGTCTCCGGACGTGGGCGTGGGTACGTTTCAGCGGATCGCAATAAGGCTGGAGAGCAGGAGATTGGGGTTATTCCCATCGATTCCCTGTACTCTCCGGTTACCCGCGTGAATTTCCAAGTAGAAAACACGCGTGTCGGTCAGGTCACGGACTATGACAAACTTACTCTGGAAGTTTGGACCGATGGCAGTGTAACACCGGAGGAAGCTGTCAGTCTGGGAGCGAAAATCCTGACTGAGCACCTCCTCTTGTTTGTCGGCTTGAACGAGCAGGGCAAAGATGCTGACATCATGGTTGAGAAGGAAGATACGTCTTCTGACAAGACCTTGGAAATGCCGATTGAGGAACTCGACTTGTCGGTTCGCTCCTACAATTGCTTGAAACGAGCGGGCATCAACACCGTTGGCGAACTGTGTTCACGTACCGAAGAAGAGATGATGAAAGTGCGCAATCTGGGACGAAAGTCGTTAGAGGAAGTTGTCGAGAAACTCGGAGCCCTGGGTCTTTCGCTGCGAGAGGACGAGTAACTTCCGGCTTCCACGGTCGTCTTAGTTGCACAGGAGGGGAATAAAGTGCCATACCGTAAACTCGGACGGACATCGAGTCAACGCAAGGCAGTGTTTCGTGACTTGGTAACGGACCTGTTCTTGTATGAGCGTATTCAGACTACAGAAGCAAAGGCGAAGGAACTGCGCAAAATCGCCGATAAGATGATTACTTTGGCTAAGCGCGGTGACTTGCACGCTCGTCGTCAAGTGGCTGCGTACGTGCGCCCAGAACCAGTTGGGGAAGAAGCAACGCAGGACGTCATTCAAAAGCTGTTTGCTGACATCGCACCGCGGTTTGCGGAACGCCACGGAGGCTACACCCGTTTGATTAAGGTGGGTCCTCGTCGCGGAGATGCAGCTCCCATGGTTTTGATTGAACTTGTCTAAGGCTTAAGACCCAAGTTCTTCGCCTTTCGCATGCCGCGCACGCCAGTTTTGGCGCCACGTTTAACGTACAGCATGGTGTGTGCAGGCGGTGTGTTCAGGCATAGGGCAGTTCTTGTGTGGTGATGGCTTTGCCAAAAATCAAACTCGTCATCGGGTATGACGGAACAGACTTCCACGGGTTTGCCAGGCAACCGGGTTTACGCACGATACAGGGCGTGCTCGAGGAGCATCTGGCACGGATACACAACCAGCCCGTGGAAGTTTTCGGTTCCGGAAGAACGGATGCCGGGGTTCACGCTCGTGCACAGGTCGTTCATTTCGAACGGGAGGCTGGTCCAGCCGCGGAGAAGTACGTGTACCTGTTGCGCAGGAGCCTGCCACCGGACATTGTCCCCATCTCAGCCGAAGAAGTTCCAGGGAGCTTTCACGCACGGTTTTCCGTCGTGACGAAGACTTACCGCTATACCATTCAACGTGCAGCAATACCCGACGTGTTTTCGCACCGGTATAGCTGGCATGAACCGACGCCGATGAATGTGCAAGTGATGCAAGAAGCTGCTGCTGAACTACTCGGTGAGCACGATTTTACGAGCTTCTGTGCAAGCGCCACACATGTCGAGGACAAGGTTCGCACGATATCGGCTGTGCAGTTGGAAGAACGCGGCACATATCTGGATATTACATGTTCGGGGAATGGTTTTTTGCAATACATGGTAAGGATTATTGTTGGTACCCTGGTTGACTTGGGAGAAGGACGTTTGCAGCGCGGGATAACGGAGATATTACTAGCCAAGAACCGGACAGTTGCGGGCCGTACCGCGCCAGCAAGAGGTTTATGTCTGTGGCAGGTCGATTACGGGTTTCTGAAATAGAACTTGATATGCGGGGCTAAGTGTTATAGCATAAGGATTAGTGTTTTTCACCGCTGCCCCGTTACAACAGTGATGAAAACATGTAATGATTCAGGAGGGACTCCCATGCGGACGACGTACATGGCGAAACCTAACGCCGTGGAACGCAAGTGGTATGTTATCGACGTTGCCGGTCAGCGCGTGGGACGTGCGGCAACTGTGATTGCTTCCATTCTTCGCGGCAAGCATAAGCCAGAGTTTACACCGCACGTTGACACCGGTGACTTTGTAGTTGTTGTTAACGCGGACAAGGTTGTATTTACTGGAAACAAGTTTCAAAAGAAATTGTATCGCCGCCACTCCGGTTACCCGGGTGGGCTTAAGGAAACTCGTGCTATCGATGTGCTCAATACGCATCCTGAGCGGATCATCTTTCAGGCCGTCAAGGGTATGCTTCCGCATAATTCGCTGGGGCGCCAACAACTGACGAAGTTGAAGGTGTACGCCGGCACTGAACATCCACATCAAGCACAGCAGCCGATTCCTTGGGAATTAGCGAGCAACTAACGGAGGAGGTACTTTGCCTTGGCACAAGTACAATATCTAGGCACTGGCCGTAGAAAGCATTCCGTTGCTCGTGTGCGCTTGCTTCCGGGCGACGGCAAAATCACGATTAATCATCGTGAATTGAACGATTACTTTGGTTTGGAGACCTTGCGTCTCATTGTGAAGCAACCTCTGCTCTTGACAGAAACCTCGGAGCGCTACGACGTTCATGTGAATGTCTATGGCGGCGGTATTTCTGGACAGGCGGGTGCAATCCGTCATGGCGTCGCACGTGCGCTGTTAAAGGTCGACCCTGCACTTCGTTCGCCTTTGAAAAAGGCTGGGTTTCTGACGCGGGATGCACGTATGAAGGAACGTAAGAAGTACGGCTTGAAAGCTGCTCGCCGTGCACCGCAGTTTTCGAAGCGGTAATTTGTCTCATGCATTTGTGTGTCTGTTGGCGACTTCCGGAACATTGATTCCGGAGCGTTGCCATAAATTGATTCGAGTGCGAACGCTCCTGTGGGGCGTTCTTTTTTTGTCTGCTGTCTGTTTGCTATCGTCCGTCCCGCCGATGGGCGGACTCTCGCACGCGCTTTCTCCCAACACAATAAGGGGAGCGAATGGACTGGCTGAGTGGGGCTGAATGCGCGTAAATGCGGCTGAGCGTCGCTGAATGCGCGATTAGCGGAAGGTTTGGATGAATGGAGTCGAGGAGTTCGCGCAAACTGTCCTGTAGCATGTACACAAAGAATGGAGGAAGTGTGACGTGCATAGGATGTCAATGAGAAGGCGAACGCAATCGCGACAAGCAGGAGGCACCATTTGGCAAGTCATCACGATTACGCTGAGCGTTTTGTGTGCATTTGTCTTGCTGGTTAGCGGACGTCCGGGACAGGCAAGTGCACAGACGGGTACAGGAGGAGGTGAGCCTGGATTCGTTGGCAAGACCATTGTTATCGATCCCGGTCATGGGTCCCCGGATTCCGGTGCAAGGAGCAGTTCTGGGCTCATGGAAAAAGACATTACGCTTCCCGTATCGCTAAAATTGGTTGAACTGCTGAGAGAAGCCGGTGCGAATGTGATTTTAACGAGGACCACCGATGCAGACTTGGCGAGTGAGCGTGACACCAAGGCTGGGCGGCGCCAGTCCACGGACTTAAGAAATCGGGTCATTATCGCGAAAGCTCGTCATTGCGATGCGTTTGTGAGCGTCCATTGCAACGCAGTGCCAAGTGAACGATGGATGGGGGCGCAAGTGTTATACCAACATGACAACATGGATGGGGAACGGCTTGCCAAGATGATGCAGAGAAGGTTCGACGAGTTGCTTTTACCGACTGATAGGGAAGCAGCGGATAGCTCAACTTTGTATTTGTTGAAGCGCATCCCCGGCCCCGCTGTGATTGCGGAAATTGGCTTCCTCTCGAGCCCGAAAGAAAGTGCCCACTTGGTTTCACCGGCGTACCAGCAAAAGATTGCCTTGGCCATGTACCTCTCGCTCCACGAATACTTCTCGTCACAACGGCCTGCGGACTTGGTACCTCAGTCGGACTTGTCTGCTCTCACTTCCTAGGAGGGATAATGTATGCGCAAATTCCGGCCGCGTTCACAAAGACCCGGCCGGTTGTGGCCGTGGCTCCTCATATGGCTGTTCTTGGTTATTGCCTATCTCATCTGGATGGGATCCGCCAAGATGAGCACCACAGGGGCCACGCTTGCGCATGCAGTCACGCGTTCGACCGCAGATGTGTCCGTTACAAGATCGAGTTGGACATGGCATGGCAAGCCTGTGTACGCATTGTATAATCACGGATACTCGCTCGACCACGTTAACGTGTACAACTGGGCGGAAGACCAACTGCCCATTCTTTATGTGGGACAGACTTTACCTGCGAACTATACGACCAAAACTCCCCTCGCATCTCCACCGTACAACTTATCCCGCCACGCGAGTATGTGGTTTGTATCTTCGTCTACCTCTCCAGCCACATTCACGGTAACGTGGGACGCAAAGGGCAGCGTTCACTACACGACCGTCAGCGCCGATGGGACGTCACCCCGCCAAGGGGCAAGTTCATCGCCTCCACCACAAACTGCGACCTATTCGCCTGCTTTCACAACTCCGCCATATGGACGGCCCGTGGATACTGTCTTTCATTGGCAACCTATAGCCTTTGTTGTACACTGAGAGTGCTGTGGGAAAAGCATGAATTTAGCTAAGGAGGCGACGACCGTGGTCACAAAGGAACAGGTCCTGGAGGCACTCTGGGATGTCGAGGACCCGGAAGTTCATAAAAGTATCGTTGAACTCGAGATGGTAAAGGACATTACTATTGAAGGGTCCAGCGTCTCTGTAAAGGTCTTGTTGACCATCAGTGGATGTCCCCTGAGAACCGTCATTGAGAAGTCTGTATCGGACAAGTTACTCGAGCTTCCAGGCATCGAGAAGGCATATGTGGAAATTGGCACCATGAGTGATGAAGAGCGCGCGAAGTTTGCCGGCAAGCTGCGCGGAAAGTCCGAATCGCAGAGCACACCGGCCATTCTTCAACCGGACGCAGGTGTCGAATTTCTTGCCATTGCTTCAGGTAAGGGCGGGGTCGGCAAGTCCACCGTCACCGCAAATCTGGCCAAGGCACTTGCGAACGAAGGGCTCCGTGTAGGCGTGATTGATGCCGACATCTATGGCTTTAGCATCCCTGCCATCTTCGGCGTCAAAGATGCTCGCCCAACTGTCATTGATGAACTCATCATTCCGATTGAAGTGGACAATGTAAAACTCATCTCAATGCACTTTTTCGTACCAAACAACAATCCCGTTGTCTGGCGTGGTCCGATGCTCGGCAAAATGCTCCGCAATTTCTTCGCAGAAGTTCACTGGGGAGATGTCGACGTTGTACTCCTCGACCTTCCGCCAGGCACCGGCGATATCGCTATGGACGTACATCAACTCCTGCCAAAGAGCAAGGAACTCATCGTGACAACCCCGCAGGCTAACGCAGCAGACGTTGCTGTAAGAGCAGGCGTGATGGGACTTCGGACAAACCATGAAATTGTCGGTGTGGTTGAAAACATGGCATATTTCCAGTGCCCAGGGTGTGGTGAAAAGACCTATCTGTTTGGACGTGGCGGCGGTGAAGAAGTGGCCAATGCGCTCAAAGCACCGTTATTAGCCCAAGTGCCGATAGCCAGTATGGATTCCTTGGCGCGGGGGATTTTTGAAGTGGATTCACCGCAGGGGCAGGCCTTCAAAGACTTAGCCAAGACGATTATTCCTGCTCTTGGCCTCGCTGTCAGAGTATAAGCGGGTAAGGCTCGAAGAAGGTTCCTACAAAGGTCGAATGAAGGTCGAATGAAGGTCGAATGAAGGTCGAATGAAGGTCGAATGAAGGTCGAATGAAGGTCGAATGAAGGTCGAATGAAGGTCGAATGAAGGTCGGGGCCGCTCTGAGTAAAGCTTGAGGGGGCACGACAATGAGAGAAGTCGCTCATCATCCAGTCCCCTTTGGGTTGTTGGTGATGAGCGATTTTCTTCATGCTCTGGAACCGCCATCGCAATAACGCTTTCGCAACTCGCTATTTCATCCGCGGAGACGGATAACACGCCCACAACGCGCTATTCAGCCTGGGATGAGTTGAGCAGAAGGAGATAACGCGCTCAGAGCGCGTTATTATTCGAAGGGAGTTCAGATAGTGATTCGAGAACGCCTTATGTCCGCTCGTGGAGAATTAACGCGCCCGCAACGTGCTATTTTTAGGGCGGATCGGCGAGTCGGCGTCAAATAACGCGTTCTCGGAGACTGTCGATTAACTACGCGAGATGCCGTTCGCCATTTTCGAAGATTATCTCTGTATTACTCGTTATTTCTACGTAAATCTCGTGTTTTCTGGTATAATTGAGGTATCCGAGATTACGGGGAGTTGGAGAAATGAACGGGGTAAAGTACAAGAACTTTGAGCAAGCCTCCTTCGAGGACATCATGGTGTATTCAGTCATACCACCTCATCCATTCTGGGATGCAGTGGCGAATTACATTGATTTCTCGTTTGCGGATAAGCTCTGTGCCCCCTTGTACTCACCCATCGGCCAACACCCGTATGCTCCGTCCTTGAAACTTAAAATCCATCTCGTACAGCGGTACTACAACATTTCCGACCGTGAGATGGAGCTAAAGATCGTCGGTGATATCTTCATTAAGCGATTTTTAGGTGTACCGATCTCACTCGCAAAGTTTGACCACAGCACAATTGCGCTGGACAGGAGTCGGCTTGGCGCGGATATATTCCATGCCTGTCACGTGAATATCCTCGCTCAGGCACTGAACCTCGGCATGTGGGGACAAGATGATGACCGCTGGTTGGTAGATGCGTTCCACACGCATGCCAATGTTGCTACGCCAAGTGTATATGAGCTCATTCAACAAGCGGCTCAAAAGCTTGTGCGTTACTTGAAGCGTCATAACCCAGCGCGTTACGAAAAATTGAAGGAGAACATGGATGTGGGGGCATTCTTTCGCAAACTCAAGCGTGAGGTGCAGGGCAGCGAAAGAAATCTCGCCTTCAGCAATCTATGTGTTTTGGCGTTCAGTTTAGTGGCATGGCTGGAACGTGCGGACACCGACGACATGGATACCCAGTGGAAAAACGACAATGAGCAGGAAACAGCCAAGCAACAACGCGAGGTGCTCCTGCGTATTTTACGTGAGAACGTTACTCCGAAGCTCCCTGACGAAAACCAGTCTCCTTCATCTGAGAATGTGGAACCACAGAAAGAGGATATTCAGTACGTTGAACAGGACAAAAATAACAAGCCCTCCGACCGTGTAGTGAGTGCACATGACCCAGAAGTACGTGTTGGGCACAAGTCCAAAAAGCTGGCGTTTATTGGCGATAAGACACAAGTCGTGGAGTCGGCCAACTCTCACCTAGTCCTCAATGCGGAGCCTATCCCTGGTAATGAAGTAGATGGAATTGCACTGGAGTCGGTTGTAAAGGCTGTGGTGGATGAGTTCGACAAGCGTCCCAAGGAAGTAGTGGCAGACTCAGCTTACGGAAATGCTGAGAATCGCGACAAGCTCTCCAAGGAACTACATATCCTTCTAACGGCACCGTTGCCCAAATTCACGAACCCGTCCGGAAAGGCATTTCGAGCTGAAGACTTCACATACATACCGGAACGTGACGTGGTCGTGTGTCCTGGTGGGTACACGTCAGTCCGAAAGAACCACATTAAGCAATCTAAGGGTACACAACATGGATTTGCTGAAGAGGATTGCACAGCATGCCCTTTACGTGCGCAGTGCACCGACCATGCAAAGGGACGTACTGTGTTCGTGAGTGACTACTGGGAACTGATTCAGGAGGCAAAGAAGTACAATGCGAGCCAGGAGGGTCAAGAGGCACTTCGAGCTCGATACGAAATTGAGCGCACCAATAACGAAATGAAACGTCACCACGGACTCGGAAAGCCCCGAACCCGTGGTCGTAGCAAGTTGCGGATCGACGTTAAGATTACCTCTATGGTGGTCAATGTAAAGGTAATGGTGAAGGAGTTATTGAACCGAGGTAAGCCGTTAGAGGCCCCCGTCTGCCTCTAAAGTGGAAAAGGAAGCAAAAATGGAGGAATTGAGCGTGGGAAACCCAAGGTTAGCAACCAAAATTCAACCATTTGTATCCAATTACCTTCAAAAAATTCCCTAACAAAGGAAAACAGGAGCCTTACGGCTCCTGTTAATAGACACTCTCTCTCGAAGCGTTATCTCCGCTCGGCCACGCTCTGCCTACAGGGACTAGTTCGCGCTCTCCCTACAGGGAGTCATTCTTGGTAGCGAGCCATACTCGCAACCTCCTCGACCACCGGAGCCCCGATTACCTTAGTCTCAACCTCCGCCGCCACCGCTGCTGCCACCGCTACCTCCCTGACCGCCGCTACTCCCACCGCTACTCGAGCCCGATTTGTTACCTTGACCTCCAGCTTGACCGCCTGCAGATTGCATTGAATCAGCGACAGCTTGCTTCAGTGCATCTTGAAATTGCATGCGGAAAGCCGGGGTTTGCAGCGCTTCAGTCATGACCTTCATGATTTGTCCTCGAAATGTGGGGGTTTGCATCAGATCCTCCAGCTCTTTGGTGAAGTCAGGGGATTTGAGCAAGACCAGCATGTCCTTTTGATATGTTGGATCCTTCATCAGTTGTTTTTGCTGTTGAATAAGTTCGGGCTCTATGGCCTTGGACAGCGCGGCTGCAAATTTGGGATCCTTGAGCTGCTGACTCAGGAGTGATTCATTCTTACCGCTTGTCAATGCCTTTTCCATAGCGGTCGTTACATCTGTTTGAGACACAAGAAACTGTGTCTTGAGTGTTGGATCCTTCAAGACCTCGCTGATAGCCGTCTTTCCATCCCCGGAATGGAGGATATCAAGTACCATTTGTTTTGTGCTGGTGTAATCTGGTTGCGAGTTGGCTGCATCGGCGGCTGCACTACCCCCTCCACACCCAGCCAACAAGAAGCAACTTATTATGACCCCGAGCACTGTGTACTTCTGTTTCACCTACAGTCACCTCCGCCTTGCCTGCATTGTGTATTGTTTGTCCCCGGTCCACCAGTTATGCGAGCCTGGCAACGATGCTATCCGTCCGCTGAGGCTGTTGCGCGTCCGCCGGGGCAAGGGGCTCGGCGCCGATGGTGTTGTCCGTCCGCTGAGAGCGCTGACAGTCAGCTCAAAGAACGCTGACTGTCAGCCTACAGAGCAATGCCCACCCGCCTACAGGGTGCCGCTCGTCAGCAGGTTGATGCGGTACGCTCAGGCCCATACTTATGAGCTCGTCAAAATCGAGGTTTGTACCATAAACTTTGCTGCGCTATCATGGAGCGGTAGGAGGAGAGCCGATGCGTTTAAACCAATTTATCTTTTTGATTGTCAGCACTGTTGTTCTCGGTGCTGTTGCCGGAATAATGACCAGCGTTTTGGGGCTGTGGCTGCACGTCCCATGGTTTGTCGGGCTCGTATCTGGAGCCTTCCTGGCAACCACAAGTTTGATGGGGTTTTGGGCCTATCTCACGTTGAACTTTATCGCAGCCATGACTCTCCCACGGCGAGTGTGGAGGTGGACACAAGGGCTAATTCTTGTCCTCGTCCTCTATGACATGTTGTGGTGGCGGTATCATATTGATACCGTAAGACATCCAGCGAACCACACGGCGCTAAGTGCGTATCTCATTCAGGGATTGTGGCCACTCGCGGTCGCCATTGTCGCGGCGGTTGTTAAGCGGCGCTTGTCGGGGCGAGGAAGTTTCCTTCCGTCTGTGTTCTATCTCTATGTGTTTACCATTGTCGATTGGCTGCTGGTTATCCGAGCGGAGTCGGCGGGTGCAATTGTCAATCAAACAGGCCTTGTGATGATGGTCTGCAATGTATACCTGTTGCTTATCTACGGAAAGCTCTTGTCCACGGAGGCACGGCAAGCGGTATGGGCGAAACAGGCCGAGGACAGAGTGCAGTATCGAGAACGCGTGAAATTGGCCAAGGCCCAAGCGAAGGCAGACAAGAAACAACAACGCCGCGAAAAAAAAGCCCAGGCGCAGGTTCAGGGAACCGAAAATCCCTGAACCGACGCCCACGGCGCGGTCATTGAACCTGTGTTTTAACCTTTGCCTGTGTGAGGAGTTCCGACACCGTAACAAACTGGTAACCTTTTGCTTTCAGTCCATCAATAATTTGTGGCAAGGCCTGCGTGATTTGTTTTGAAGAATCGCTGGCGTGCATGAGAATGATGTCACCGGGAACCGCACGGTTTAGGACCCGGTTGGTAATTGCCGTCACGCCCGGGTTCTTCCAATCGAGTGAGTCAGTGTTCCACTGGATGACCGTGTAACCCATGCCGTTCAGGCACTGAATGACTCTCGGGTTAAAGTCCCCGTTTGGAGTCCGGATGAGTCTTGTCTTGACGTTCGTGACCTGTTTAATTGCTTTCTCAGACAACTGAACCTGTTGCCTTATCCAGGAATCGGGATAGTTTGAAAAATCTTTGTGCAGATTGCCGTGATTCCCGATTTCAAAGCCCATCTCTTTGATGTCCTTGGCGATTTCCGGGTGCCGCAATGTCCACGGACCGCTCAAGAAAAACGTGGCTTTTGTCACGTGTTTTTCTTTCAAAATCTCGAGCACGGGTTCAGGTGTTTTGTTACCCCAGGAGATGTCAAACGTCAGGGCGACAGCCTTCTTGTCTGTGTCGACTTTGTAAATTGCATGCGGTTTGGCTTGTGTTTCTTTGGCCTGCGCATACAGCGGTGTACTGACAGGGGACATCATGCCCATGAAGACGGTTGCAATTAGTGTGAGCAGAAACAATGTACGTCTGGCACGCATGTGCATAACCTCCACTTCTACAGGAATCACGGAAAGTGTATGCCGAGCGTACAAGACCTATACAATACCGTCAGGGGGACCGCAATGAAAACCTCGTGGGAAGATCGGCAATGGTGGGTTTGGGCCTTGTGCTGCCTGCTCCTTTTCGCTGGATATATTGCAGGAGCGACTTGGCCGGGGCGCTTCGCGAGCCTTTTATCGCCGAGCCTCGACCAACTGCGGCGACTTGCCTTGCAGTCAGGCATGTTTCACTCCGTATTTCGGACCATCGGCGTTATCTTTGTGCACAACCTCTTTGCTGCCCTCGTTGTGATGGTTGTGTCAGGTATTATCACGGCAGGTATTTATCCCGCTTGGGCGATGTGGATGAATGGACTGACTTTGGGCTACGTCATCGCAACTGAGTCGCACCAGCTCGGCGTACCTGAATGGCGCATTTTCGCGTTCGGCGTACTCCCACATGGATTGTTCGAGCTGCCCGCGTTTGTATGGTGTGGTGTCTTAGGTATTCACTTGGGTTATGTTGCTGTCCAGTCAGTGTGGTACCGGCTGCAAACGTCCGTGTTCCGCGTGCAACCGGCTTACGACCGATCCGATGGTGTCTTTCGGCGTGAATTTCGCCACACCTTGCGGCTCTTGCCATACCCCATCGGCCTGCTCTTGGTTGCAGCAACCATCGAAGGAACCATCACGCCGCATCTGCTTGTGAGCCATATTCATCACATTCCAGGTGCTTTGTGATTGCATCAGTCACTGCATCAGTCGCTGCATAAGTTAAGTCACTGCATCCGTCATTGTGTAAGTCACTGCATAAGTTAAGTCACTGCATAAGTCATTGTAAGTTATTGCTGGCACGAGTCCTGGGTTCTAACTTCCTGCGGCAGTACATAACCGAAAGGAGCAAATGTACATGACTGAACTTCGAATTATTGGAGCCCCATCTGATTTGGGACAGGGTCGACGCGGTGTCGACATGGGGCCGAGCGCCATTCGCTATGCGGGTCTTTTGGAGAAATTAAGGTCACTCGGTTGCGACGTGAAGGACCTCGGCAATATCGACGTTCCGATGCCTGAGATGCACACCGTGAAGGACGAAAAGTTAAAGTACCTCGATGAGGTCATCCGCGTGTCAGAGGCATTGTACACTTCCGTAAAGAAAGTTGTTGAAGATGGCCATGTGCCCATTATCCTCGGAGGTGACCACAGCATCTCCATTGGCAGCGTCGCCGGCGTCGCATCAAAATACCGTAACGTCGGGGTCATATGGTTCGATGCGCACGGAGATATGAATACGGAGGAAACCACCCCGTCTGGTAACATTCACGGCATGCCGCTTGCAGTTGCACTTGGGTACGGGCATAAGCAACTCCTGAACATCGGAGGGTTTACGCCAAAAGTCAATCCTCAGAATGTCGTTCTCGTCGGAGCGCGGTCTGTTGACAGCGATGAAGTTCGCCTTATCCGTGAATCTGGTATTAAGGTGTACACGATGACGGAAATTGACAGGGCCGGGATGGGCCCGGTCATGGAAGAGGCGATTGAGATTGCTGGCAATGGCACAGATGGAATTCATCTCAGCCTCGATCTCGATGCACTCGATCCGATGTTCGCCCCGGGCGTAGGCACTCCCGTCCACGGCGGCGTAACGTACCGCGAGGGTCATCTGGCCATGGAACTTCTGGCTGCATCGAATCGATTGGTATCGGTCGACGTTGTTGAGGTCAATCCGATTCTCGATAACCGCAACCGAACTGCTGAGATGGCCGTCGAGTTGGTTGAGTCTCTGTTTGGTAAAACGGTGGTTTGACAAAATTATTCCACTTCTAAACTGTTCCTCGTGTCACGCCCTGTGCCAAGACACAATAGGTTACTATTAACCGCCTTCTGGTGAGCGCCATCTGGTACGTGCCATCTGGTAAGCGGCATCTGGTAACGGCCATTTGGTGACGATTCACCAAGAGCGGAAAGTGACCGACTGGTCCTGGCAAGGGGCTGACGATTTTGCTGTACGTAGCGCTGGGTGACTCAGTGACCTACGGCTATTCATCGACCAATCCGAGCAAATCGTTTGTCCAGCGATTTGCTCGAGGCATCTCGAAACAGGAGAAAGTCAATGTGTTTCTTCACGCGCGGCCAGGGTGGACGTCAACAAAACTGGTCAAAGCCACAAAAGCACTGCAGCCGACGTTGTTTGATGAGGCAAAAATCGTCACTTTAATGGTGGGCGGCAATGACCTCTTGCGCTCCTCTCCGTTTTTGTTAAATGGGAATCACGCTCATCTTATCAAGGTGGCGGACCGCTATTATCAAAATTTGGTCAGCATCGTTGAAATGGTGAAACGCCCACAGAGCAAATTCATCATTGCGACCTTATACAACCCGTTTCCAAATTCAATCCTTGCGACAGAGTACACAAAGCTCGTTAATGACTGCGTTCGCAAGGTCGCACATCGTTATCGGCTCTTGATAGCCGATGTTGATGCCAGGTTTGACGGTCGCGAAGCCCGTCTTGTCGAAGGTTACCGGCGCGGGACGATTCGGGATTTTCGCATTGTGGGAAACCCAATTCATCCAAATGATGCCGGCCACGGGGCAATTGCCCAAGTGCTGATGGCGGTCTATCGGCGGGCCAGCGCGAAAGACATGGCACGCGGGGGAAAATTGAAACGAGCCCAGAAGTAGCGAGTCTGCACCAAGGATTCCACCCGAAGATTGGACCCTACAGGCAGGATGTCCACTTGACGAGGTATAATTTGTAGGGAACAATGGTTAAGAAGTTTGTCCGAATCGGGTGACAGTGCCTTGGATGCGTGGCTCAGTGCAATCGAGCGGTTCAACGTCTTGAACGCCATTGATATCATTATCGTGGCGTATCTTCTATATCGGCTCCTGCTGCTTATCCGGGGTACGCGGGCGGTGCAGCTTCTGCAGGGTGTCATCGTCATCTTATTGGCGACGGGTCTGAGCAGTTTGCTGCATTTGACCACAGTGAATTGGCTCTTAAACAAGATCCTGACGCTGGGGCTATTTGCGATTCCGATTGTGTTCCAGCCCGAGTTGCGTCGAGCGCTTGAACAGGTCGGACGCGGCGGATTTTTCTCGCTGTCTTTCCGAAGTACGGCGCCTGAAGAGACGCAGCAACTGATAGCGGAAATCGTGAAATCCACCCAGGTGCTGGCGAAGGCAAAGATTGGGGCACTTATCGTCATTGAACGCGAAACTGGACTGACAGAATATATCGAGACCGGTACACTTGTTGAGGGATTGGTGAGCTCGCAGTTGCTCATTAATACGTTCATCCCAAATACCCCTTTACACGACGGCGCCGTGGTCGTTCGTGGACGCAGGCTCGTGTCTGCCGGGTGCTTCTTGCCGCTTACGGAGAACCGAAATCTCGACAAAGAACTTGGCACGAGACATCGGGCCGCACTTGGTGTGACCGAGCAATCTGATGCCGTTGCTGTGGTTGTCTCTGAGGAGTCAGGGAAGATTTCGATTGCAGTCGATGGCGTGCTCACCCGTGATTTAAGTGAGAACGCGCTGTTTGAGTTGCTGCAAACGCTCCTTACCCCAAGGCGCACAAGGCGGTTGCACTTGCTGGGAAGAAAGGCGGAATCGTAGTGGACAGATTTCTGAACAACAATCTGGTGCTGCGAATTGTCGCCGTTATTCTCGCCTGCATTCTTTGGTTTACTGTCAACGCGCCGCAGCCGTCATCCTCGCCCGGGCAGTCAGCATTCACTGCAAAGGATTTTCCGTATGCGGTACAGGTCACGGTTGCCCCGGACATGATGGTCACCTCCATTGACCATCCGACGGTTGTGATTGAGGTCAAGGGGAGTCTGGTTGATACCAACTCGCTCCCGAGCCAGATGATGGGTGTGCAAGTCGATGCGGACGGGCGTGGGCTTGGACCAGGCACGCATACACTTGTTCTCAAGGCCGCTAACATGCCGGCTGTACAATACTCGATTATCCCGCAAGCGATACAGGTCACCCTGGAAAAAAAGGTGACGGCAAGTAAGCCCGTGCGTATCCAGGTCACGGGGACTCCGGCAACAGGGTATCAAGTTGGAAAGGTGCAGCCTGACGTGCAGACTGTACAAGTGAGTGGTGTGAGTTCTGCCGTTGAGCGTGTTGTCGCCGTTACAGCGGACATCTCTGTGCAGGCCGCGAAGACCACTGTGTCGCACACACTCACGCTGGAACCCATCGACAAGAATGGGCGACCAGTTGCGGGGGTTGAGGTCGATCCGGTCAACGTCACCACGGTCGTTCGCATTGAACCGCCCCAGGTGGCAGTGAAGATAATGCCAGAAGTTGTCGGCACGCCTGCCCCTGGTTATGCCATAAGTGGACTCGGCCTGACACAGTCGTCCGTCAATGTCACCGCACCTCCTGATGTCACTGCCAACCTATCCACGATGAGTCTACCAGTTGATGTGAGCCGACTGAGTGCCACGCAGACGCTCAACATCCCAATCGTCCCGCAAGCGGGCTGGTCACGGGTACAGCCGAACAGTGTTCAAGTTACGGTGCAGGTGGAGAAGAGTGCGGCCCGAACTTTCAAAGGCGTACCCGTTCAAGTGGTCAACATGCCGCAAGGGCTCTCCGTTAGCTTGGGCAGCACGCACACTCTCGATATTCGCGTCAGCGGACCTGTGTCAATTGTTTCCCAGTTGCGCACATCTGACTTGGTGGCGTATATTGACGCGAGTAACCTGACAACGGGCTCAACGTCGGCACCTGTGAGCGTGTCGGTTCCGAATTGGGTGAGCGTCACGCAGCTGTCGCAAAACAGGTTCCCTGTTTCGGTGACGCAGGCGGGGGCAAACACGACTTCGAATGCTGCTGGCAACTCAACCACGGGCAACGCATCTGGGAACGCAGCAGCAAATGCCGCAGGGGCTTTAAATCAGACGACAACGACAAGTAATCAGGTTCAATAAACGCGTGTTTCTTGGCCAAATCGGCCCGTTTTGATATGAGAGAGGAGCGAGGTCTTTGACTCGCATGTTTGGTACAGATGGTGTACGCGGTGTTGCAAATCAAGAGCTCACGCCAGAATTGGCATTTCGCTTAGGGCGTGTGGGGGCGTACGTACTTACGGAGGGCGTTTCGGGCGCCCGCATCGTCGTTGGCAAGGACACCCGGGTGTCCAGCGACATGCTTGAAGCTGCACTCGTCAGCGGCATTCTTTCAGTCGGGGTCGATGTGTTGCAACTCGGTGTCATCAGTACACCGGGTGTCGCTTATTTGACACGTCATTTGCGTGCCGACGCTGGTGTGATGATATCGGCATCCCACAATCCGGTTGAAGACAACGGCATCAAATTTTTCGGCGGAGACGGGTTCAAGTTGCTCGACGCGGTCGAGGACCAAATTGAAGCACTCATTGACGAGAGCGAGACACTTCCACGCCCCATCGGCAGTTCCGTTGGGCGACTGTATCAAGAACCCGCTCTCGAGGTATACCGAAAGTTCTTGATGGGTACAGTGAAGCATCGTTTCGACGGACTGCACATTGTACTCGACTGTGCAAACGGGGCTGCGTACAATCTTGCACCGTCCGTCTTTGAGCGGCTTGGGGCGAAAGTGACATCACTTTATATGCAACCGGATGGCACCAACATCAATGTCGGGTGCGGATCTACCCATCCTCATGTGGTCCAGAGAGCGGTTTTGGAGCATCAAGCAGACCTTGGTTTGGCGTTTGACGGAGATGCGGACCGCGTCATCGCGGTGGATGGCACAGGTCAGATGGTGGACGGAGATTACATCATGGCAATCTGTGCCGAGGCTTTGCACCGTCGCGGCGAGCTGAAAAACAATGCAGTGGCAGCGACAGTCATGAGTAACCTCGGGTTTATGCAAGCGATGAAAGACCTAGGTATTCGTGTGCAGACCACCGCTGTCGGTGACCGCTACGTGATGGAAGCTATGCGTGAGGAAGCGTTGGTTCTCGGTGGTGAGCAATCTGGTCATATCATTTTCCTCAATCACACGACGACAGGGGACGGGGTTTTAACCGCTTTGCAGCTGGTCGATATGATGGTTGATGCCAGCAAGCCACTGTCTGAACTCCGTCAGGTCATGACCAGGTACCCACAAATCCTTGAAAATGTACGGGTCACGGACAAAACACTTTGGCGCGACAGAGACCGAATTCAGCAAGCTCTTGCAGCAGGGAAAGTGAGTCTCGGTGAGAGCGGTCGCCTCTTGGTGCGGGAATCCGGTACGGAGCCGATTGTTCGGGTTATGGCAGAAGGTCCGAACGAACAGTTGCTGCAGGAGTGCGTCCATCAGATTGCCACCGTCATCCGAGAAGAAATTGGCGTGTAACAGCGCGACAAAATCTTCCCGTGACAGCCAGTAGCGAAATACGTTATGATAAGGTCTTGTTGAGTACGACGGTCGCTGTGACCGTCGTAAACAAGTCTTTGCTGCCGTACTACTTTTTGAAACCACTTGTTGAAACCACTTGTTGAAACCACTTGCTGAAACCACTTTTTGAAAGGGGGAATGACGGCGGCGTGAAACACGCGGACGAGTCGTCTGCAGACATCGTGATGGCCGACTGTTGCTTTAGAGGTCGAGAAATCCTCGAGCTAAGTCGCGTCCACACGAGGATAGAGCACAACTGACTGGCGTGAGAGACGCCCTTGTGACTTGGTGAATCTGATACACCATCGTTGCATGAAAAGCGCCCGGACTGAGGAGTGACGGAGAATTTTTCCTCAGTTGACGCGGTGGGGGTTGGCGAACCATTCGGCGGGTGCCCCCCGGTGTGAGGCCGCACCGAACACAGGACCTGAAATCTGACGGGTAACCGGCAGGACAAAGGGACTGTAGGCTCTGAAGGGGATTTCTGTCCATGTGCGGTATTGTCGGTTACATCGGTCCACGCCACGTCCAAGACGTGGTGGTAGGTGGCCTCGCCAAGTTGGAGTATCGCGGTTATGACTCAGCAGGGATTGCAACACTCAGTAATGGTCAGATCTCTATTGTGAAAGCTGTCGGACGGTTGGGGAACCTGGAGGATAAACTGTTGACAGAAGCTGTCGTGGGGGAACTTGGAATCGGCCACACGCGGTGGGCGACTCATGGCAGACCATCCGATGAGAATGCTCATCCGCATCAGGACTGCCATGGCAGGTTTGCGGTTGTGCATAACGGGATCGTCGAAAACTACGTCCAAATCCGCGAGGAATTGATAGCAAAGGGGCACCGTTTTCAATCGGAAACGGACACAGAAGTGATTGCTCATCTGATGGAAGAACTCTACAATGGTGATTTTGCCGCAACGGTGCTTGCAGTTACACAGCGCATCCGCGGAGCCTACGCACTCGTTGTCATGGCCGAAGACCACCCGGATACGTTAATCGCGGTGCGTAAATCCAGTCCGCTGATTGTTGGCCTCGGTGAAGGGGAGAACTTTATCGCCTCCGACATTCCTGCCATTCTCGAGTACACAAGGGACGTCTACGTGCTCGCCGACGGTGAGCTGGCGATTGTCCGCAGGGACGGTGTTACGTGTTACCCACTAAACGGTGCCGTCACGATGGCTGAACTGCGCCCTGTTGAGAAAGAGGTCTTGCACGTCACTTGGGATGCAGTGTCAGCAGAACGCGGCGGATTCGAGCATTTCATGCTCAAAGAGATTCACGAACAGCCGAAAGCCATTCGAGATACCTTAACGGGGCGGGTCGCAGAGAACCTTGACTCGGTACAACTCCCGGAGTTGTCCTTTACAAAGGAGTACTTAGAAGCCATTGACCGCATCCACATCGTTGCGTGTGGCACCTCCTGGCACGCGGGGCTCGTCGGTAAGGACGCCATCGAGAAAATGGCGAAGATCCCGGTCGAGATAGACGTTGCTTCCGAATATCGGTATCGCGATGCGCTGATTACTCCGCGCACACTTGTCATCATCATCACGCAGTCCGGGGAGACTGCCGATACCCTAGCGGCGCTTCGCGACAGCAAGATGAAAGGACTGCGTGTTCTTGCCATTACAAACGTCGTCGGCAGCTCAGCGGCGAGAGAAGCGGATGACGTTCTCATCACATGGGCGGGGCCGGAAATCGCTGTTGCGTCGACAAAGGCATATACCACGCAGCTCGTTGCTTTGTACCTGCTCGCCGCTTATCTCGGTCAGGAGCGGGGGACGCTTGCTGCGGATGACAAGGCCGAATTGCTCAGTGCACTGGATGGGCTCCCCGCCGTCGCGGAGCAGGTCCTCGATGCGGCACCGCGGATTGAACAGTTTGCAAAGGATTATCAAGAGGCGAGGGACACCTTTTTCATTGGCCGCGGTCTTGATTATTCCGTCTCTCTTGAAGGTGCGCTGAAGCTTAAAGAGATTTCCTACATTCACGCGGAAGCCTACGCTGCCGGGGAGCTGAAACATGGTACGCTCGCTCTGATTACCGAAGGTGTACCAGTGATTGCGCTGGCAACGCAGACAGACCTCTATGAGAAGACACTTAGCAACATCAAGGAAGTGAAGGCTCGCGACGCCTTTGTGCTCGGGCTTACGTGGGCTGGCGACGAGGAACTGAAAAAATCAGTGGATGAGGTCATCTACCTACCGCGTACTTCGCCTTTGATTGCGCCGATTGCTGCTGTGATACCTCTTCAACTACTCGCGTACTATGCAGCTGTCGTCCGCGGCAATGACGTCGACAAGCCGCGTAACCTCGCCAAAAGCGTCACCGTCGAGTAGACCGTGGACCCGTAGTCAATAGGTGTTGTGGGTACCATAGAATTCGTGAAAATTGGGCTGGATAAGTTAAGGAACATCCTACAAATTTACCGATAAAGAATGAGTCGCCCCTTGTTCCAAACTGGGGGGCGACTTTTTTAAACCTAGAAGCATTCACATCCAATCATCAATTTCCGACATGGGCGGACCCAACGCCTCAGCAAATAACGAAATGACCGGCTGCGACAGATTACACCCGCCCTACCTGTTGATTTTGAGCTCTAACCACTAACCAGTCCAGAAATCATACGGATGCCTCTGTACTTGGGTTTTCAGAGTAATTTCCGTGTGCTCCCCGCACATGAACCAATCTGCTCCGTCAGTCATAAGCTAGGCTATATACAAAATGACACAGTCAAGCGAGATGACACCGTACCATGAATATTGTTGTATTTCATGATGGTTCCATATTGGGTCAACAAATCGTTGACAGTTGGTCTAAAAAATACAGTGACACGAGTGAATCTCGTGTGGTGCAGAGCTGTTCTCTCGATGACCTGGAAGAGTATCGTCCAAAACTTGTGGTTCTGGCTTCGGATATGCCTTCTGAGTTCGAGAACCGGGTACTCGGAAAGTGCAGGGACCTAAAACTCAGCGTCTTATCGGTGTTGGGTAGGGGAGCGACAATTCTGCTGGGTCCGTTGGAGACCCCAGACATCCCTGGTTGCGTAACTTGTTTACAATTGCGCTGGGAAAATACATTTGACTACAGTCTACTAAGTGCTTTTTTCAACCTCCAAGTTGATAACCTGGTTGAACCTCTGCCTGTGCCTCTCGAGATGTCCTCATCAGACCTTTTAACACTCTCAGACATCGTCGCCGATGAAATTCAGTCGATTACTTTGGAATCAGCCAATGTTCCAAAGTCCAAAGGAAAAGTCGGGGTCTTCAGTCAAGAGGAAAACATCGAGTGGGTTCCAGTGCTCCCAAGCCACGATTGTCCTCGATGTAACCTTATGCCTGATGACCATCCCGCTTTAGCGCAATTGCAATTCACTTCACATGTCTTAAACGACGTCGAAGCGCTTCGAGTTGGCAATCTACATCTCAATCGTTTGGAAGATTTGTTCTTCCATACCAAGGTCGGTTATATATCTGCGGTCAATGAGTTTTGGAACGGGGACCGTTATGCGCAAGCATCAGCATTCATTTATACCCCTGCTGGTCATGAAATTGCAGGATACGGCTCGGGTCTGTCCATCCAAGGCGCGAAGAAATCTGCAATCCTCGAAGTGCTCGAGCGCAGCTGTGGATTTCAGGCAGTGAATCGACGTCCCAGTGTCTTTGGCAAGTATTCGGAAGTGGGAGACACCGCCGTACACCCGAAACAGTTCGGATTGCACAGCGATGCATTGTATCAGTCACTTCATCCAATCATTGAACCGTTTGATGAAGAGAAAAAGTATTCGTGGGTTTGGGCATACTCGACCAAGCATAACGCGCCTGTGCTCGTTCCAGAGCAGATTGCCTTTTATGGGCCAACGGCTGACGAGAAACGGTTCGTCACGGAATCGTCGAATGGATGTGCACTCGGTGGAACGCTGGAGGATGCTGTTTTGCATGGCATTTTTGAGGTTCTCGAGCGGGATGGATTTCTCAACATGTGGTACGCAAAGATGCCGATTCCTGAACTCAAACTCGGGCGTCGTTGCCCATCTAAAACATCGGAGGTTTTTCGTTATTTAATAGAAAGTGGATTTGAAGTTCGCCTTTTTGACATCTCCCATGACCTCGGCATACCGGCAATTTGTGCCGTGGGTATTCATGCAGAGAACGTCTATCCGAAAGTGGTAAGCGGATCGGCGTGTCATTTACATCCCTATCAGGCCGTCTACGGTGCACTCCGTGAATTGACTGTTCAAGTGCTTAACCTTCAGCGAGCGACGGAAGACAGACGTAACGAGGCCATTTCCATGTTCTTCGATTCAAAAAAAATCAAGGACATTCTTGACCATAATGCGGTTGCTGCGTTGCCAGAAGCACATCCACGTTGGGAATTTCTTTTGAGGAAGGAGAATCAAGGGCAGATTCAATCTGTCGAAGAGGTGTATGGCGGTTTAGCACGACGATACCAAATTAAATCACGAGACGTTCGACGGATTCTCGGCTCGGTGCTTGCGGACTTACACAAGCGAGGATTCGACGTTATCGTGGTAAATCAAACCAGCGCAGAACTATCCCACGCGGGACTGCATGCTGTGAAAGTTTTAATGCCCGGAATGACTCCGATTACCTGGGGCTATGGCTTTCGCAGACTTCAAGGTCTCGCGCGCGTATTCGAGTTGCCATATCGACTTGGGTATTCTCCACGGTTGCTGACGGAGCAAGACCTGAATCAGGACTGCCATCCGTTTTCGTGACACTTAGTTCGGCCCCGAGTTGTTCATTAGTGCTGTTCTGTAGTCCAACATCCACTTTAGAGTCGCAAGAATCCCATCCAATTCGTCCTTCTTACGTTCGACCTCATTCATCTTTTGAAGAATCCATTCAATAATTTCTTCATGGGTCCGTGAATTTGTATCATAATCCTGCAAGATGTCCTTTAGTTCTGTAAGCGAGCATCCTATCCCTTGAAACTTCTTTACGAGCTTCAAACGCTCGACTGCGTCATCTGAATAGTTGCGATAATTGTTTCCCTCTCTTTGCACGTGCCGAGTGTCCAACAGGCCTTCTTTCTCGTAAAAGCGAATCGTGTAGGCTGTGAGTCCAGTCCTCTGAGCCAACTCACTAATCTTCATAAAGTCTCACTTCTCCTATACTTGGCCGTCAGCTTGGTCAGTATTTCTCCAATGTGCTCAATCAGTGCTGGTGGATTCATCACCGGTGCGTCGTCTCCCAGACCGACAAAGAATTTCGCCAAAAAAGGAATGTCACGCTCTGCAGCGCGTCCGTCGAGCCAACCAGTGCCGTCCTTGTTCATATATAAACTGCTTGCCAACCAGGCTTCGGTTTCGCATCGTTCAACCCCTTCTCTCGTCAACTCTGCGTAAAACTCTATGCTTGGCTCCTGTATGTCTCGCAGTGATCTGCCGTTCTCCAAGTGCACATCCCGCAGGTCAAGTGGTTGTCTCTCGGATGGGGCGGCGGATACGATTCTGTCACAGCGAAAGAGGCGCATTTCTTCGCGTAAAAAGCAGTGGGCAGGACAGTACCAGAGTCCGTTACGGGCGAATATTCCGATAGGCTGAATCTCCCTTGCAATTGTCTTCCCGTACGACTGATACTCGACGGCGAGGACTTTTTGGTGAATCGCTGCGTCAAGCAGAAGAGGTAAGTGGGGAGATTCCACTTGCCGATGCGGGGTGACAAAATCCACACGCATCTTCATTTTATCGATCCGATTGCGCACATCCTCCGGCATGAAATGGTAGAACTTGCTCGATGCAGAGGAATATTCGGCGTCAAACGGGTGGTAAACGTAGTGTCGGAGTGCGTGAATGGCAAAGAATATGGCCGCAGCCTCGTCTTCCGTAAATGAGATGGGAGGCAGAACTCTTGCGTTCAGCACCCGATAGCCGCCATGGGGACCGACTTCTGAATACAAAGGGACACCTAGTTCGCTCAGTTCCTGAAGGTCTCGCAACATCGTCCGTCTCGAAATACCGAACTCCTGAGCAAGTTCTTTGACAGTAAATTGGCGCCTACGGTTCACAACCATCATCAATTCGATGAGTCGCTTTGACTTAGACATCGAGTTCCCTCATTCATTTGAATTTGTGCCGTGAATTGTCACCATTATATCTTAGACTCACACGTGTGAGACAAATTCATGCCCAAACGGAGGAATGACAATGTTCAGCACGGTACAGGAGTTTCAGGAAGAATGGTTGCAAGAAGCTGCATTGACACAAAAGGTATTGGACGCGCTCGTCGACGCTGCTCTTCATCAGCCGGTATCAGCGGGTGGACGGACGCTCGGGAGGATTGCATGGCATATTGCCATGAGTGTCCCCCAGTTCCTGAACAGGTTCGGTGTGCCTACCCCAATGGTTCAAGAAGCGGATGGTGTCCCGTCTTCGGCCCAGGAAATCGCCAACACCTTTCGATCCGTTGCTGCAAACGCAGCGACAGCAGTCCGAGAGCACTGGACTGACGTGACTCTAACACAAGTTCAGGATTTCTTTGGCAGGGAAGCGCCTAATGCTGTCATCCTGTCACAACTCATCAAGCACATCGTCCACCACCGTGGGCAAATGACCGTCCTAATGCGCCAAGCAGGGTTGAATGTTCCCGGCGTGTACGGCCCCTCAAAAGAAGAGTGGAGCCGTCTGGGTCAAAATCCACCGGCTATCTAATCGATTCATACTATACGGCCACCAGTAACATCACAGGGAGGTTCCACGATGAAAACGATGCTTTGGGCCACGTTAAGTGCGAATGGCAACTATGCGCAGTCAGGCCACGGAAATCCTCCAAACCAAGATGCGTTTAAGGATTTTGTGACAAACGCTATGACGGCAGGGAACTTCATCGTTGGACGACGAACCTATGAGGGCATGCTGGAAAGCGGCGGGATTCGCGAGGCACCCTTGGCTCATCTCGATGTCATCGTGGTTTCCAGCCATGTCACCTTGCGGGGGCGACGATTGTCCCATCGCCGCAAGAAGCATTACGCCTTTTGCAGCAGAAAGGGTATCAAACGGCTCTTATAGGGGCTGGAGCGGAACTACACAACGCGTTTTTAAGCCAGGGTCTGGTGGATGAACTGATTTTCAATGTAGCGCCGGTCCTTGAGGGAAAGGGGCTTAACATCCTACTGGACGAGGGGCAATACAAATACAAAGCTATTGAGCTGTTGGATTGCAGGCCCTTGGGGGGCGGCGTCATTCAGTTGCGTTACGCCGTAGATTAATGATGTGCAGAGACTAACTTTGCGGCCTGCAGCGGATCCACAGGCACCACAGGCACCACAGGCACCACAGGCACCACAGGCACCACAGGCACCACAGGCACCACAGGCACCACAGGCACCACAGGCACCACAGGCACCACAGGCACCACAGGCACCACAGGCACCACAGGCACCAAGGAAGTCGAGCATAGCTCGGCAGAAAAATGAACGGAGCCGAGATGTCATCAACGGGCACCAGAGCGTCGAAACAGCCGTTTTGTAGTGGAGTGGCTGTTTCGCTAACGCTTGGTGCTCATATTCTGTAACATGCGATGCACTTTCGATAGCGACCAGACGTTGATGAACATCACGCAGGTATAGAAACAAAACGAATAAACAGGAAGCCAAGTTTTGTAAGTGATAACGTGAAACCGTGTGGAGAACGCATCCAGGAGGGTTGTTATGAGCGCAGATGCCAGCAAGTACACCCCCCACCAGATGTGCCGAGGCCTGAACACCCTGTAAAAGTGGATGAGGATAAAGATCCATCCAGGGTAAATCAGCCAATGCAAGAGAACATCGTCAGCTGCAGGGTACGGTCTATCTCCTGTGTCATACCAGTCAAAAGGCGGCATGGATATCAAGTCGTCAATCAACACAGCCAAAAAAATATTGAACAGCATCAGAAAAATGAACTCAATGTTATCCAATTTTCGGAAACGTTTTTGTATGCACCACATCGCAAGGAACAGTAAACAACTCGTGACGCAAACAAACCATTCGTTTTCGTCAAAACGCTGCGGAAAAAACGGCGCTAGTTTGCCCGGTAGACTCACAGTATGCTTCTCCTCTTTAGAAGCTCACGAAATGAAACCGCAAAAACGATGGTGAATGTTAACAGAACGAGCGCGACGACAATCACCCAAAGTAAGGTGAAGTCCGCAAGTTCTAAAATGTGCACATAACGGTCAGTAACAAACACGCTGCACACAAGGAGCAGATAACCAAGAAATGACACAATTTGCAGTTGCATGACCGCTTGGCGCATCGAGATGTGAATGACATGAACCATCAGGCTCGGAATAATCAGGCCAAATTGCAGTTGGGTTGACAGCAATGAAGGGACCGTATCTTCCATGTTAATGACGCGGAAGCAATAAACGACAATACTAAACGTCTGAAGAATTGATGCCGACCCAAACAGAAATAGACATACGGTTTCCAGTGTGTGCAAGTCTGAGCAGTATCTTAACGAAGCCAGACTGGCGCCTGCCAACATGAGCATGACGATGAAAAAGAGCCAGAGATTTGTCAGGTGCTCCAGCCCCCTTTATCCGTGTAGCGGCACACTGAATCGCACCATCAGGAACACCGTGATACATGTTGAGACGAGGATAGCCGTTTTCCAACTCTTTGAATGAATCCACGTCAGAGCAAACAAGCAAAAATCAATAAACACGGACCACCAGAAATTCCAACCATACTGATAGACAATTTCACCGCTACGTTTGAGAAACCACTCCATAACCCCGTACACCCCGAAGAATCCAGAGAAATACAGCCCTCTCATCCAGTTGCTCTGAGGTAGATATCGAAGGAACAAAACAATCGTACTTGGGAATAACACCGCGAATTGAATGAGTGTCGACAATTTATCAGTGAAGAAAAACCAATTTCGGAAATGCCATAGTAAGTACCCACGGCAGAGCAACTGGTAAAGGAGGGAAACAGAACTCACATACAATACTGTCGTGTAGTACGTATCCAAGTACCGGTAGGACCTGGTTAAGAAGAAGACTGCAGTGAAACACAGTGTAAAAATGATGATAACCATCAAACCGTCTCCTTGGTGCTGATACGTTGAAGCAGAGCGGTACTCACAATGCGGGTAATATGCAAACGGAGTAAATGGGGAAAGTATGGCTCAGTTAGCCTGAAATTATACGGATTCGAGAACGGTCTGGAGACGTGGAATGCCGCAAGCAATGCAGTCAACGTAATGGAGCTAAGGGAGGAACTAGACGCAATGCAAAGTAGACGCAATGCAAAGCGACACAATGGTGGCAATGGACGCATTGAGTGTGACAAATGTCATCTAAAAAGATGATGGCTGCCACTGACATCGCGAGATGTTTCAGGAGATGATGCAGGTACGAGAAACGACAGAAACCACAGAAACAACAGTTATAACCGTCGTTGAGAAGAGGGGTGCAATGTCTATGTCTCGAGTCATTCCCAGAGCAGTTGTACGAGGCACAGCTTCTGGAGTACTTTTTATGGCGTTCTTTGGCACGGCGTGGTCCGGGATAGGAATCAGCGGGCTGCAGGGATGGGGCAATCCCTCTCTGCCTATCGTTGCTGTGCTCATTGGTGTGGTTATATTTATCTGCGGAATCACGTTGATTTGGTCATCCCGAGACATACCTAATCATTTAGATGAAGAGGACACTCGTCATTCAAAGCGAATCCGCAAAGGATTTGGAATGACGTTTGGTGCGGAATTTGCACTGATTGGTGCTGCTGCTGCAATCCTTCATGCCACTCACCTTTTTAATTACTTTTTCCCCGTCATGGCCATTATTGTTGGCGCTCATTTCTTTCCGTTGGCACATCTCTTCCGAGTTCGAACTCACTATGTTACAGGAGTGCTTGTATGTTTACTGGCCATCGTCACCGTGCTCTTTGTGCCTATGAATGTCACGTTGTGGCATCACCAAATTGCTGCATGGTCGGCGTTTGTTGGCCTTGGAGCAGCGCTCATACTCTGGGCAACGGGTGTGATGCTTTGGCTTAGGGGCAACAATTTGTTGAATACCGCCCGGACTGCCAAACAAGATTTCAAGGCGATGTGAACCCCGTATGACCCCTGTGTGAACGTGTGAACGTGTGAACGTGTGAGCCGCCACATCGCTTCGGTGAACATTGAAGTATCTGGTGCAAACGTTACTTTACAGTCTTTGTCGAGCGTATCAGGCTGAGCGTCATCGCGGAAAATAAAGCCATACCAAATGTCGTTGCTCCGAGAAATACAGGCATTCCGTAATGATTGAGAATGACGCCGAAGGCCATCGGACCCAAGCCGCCGCCGAGAAACAATGAGAAGGCAAAACCTGAAACGGCGGTGGCGCGTCCTTCTGGAAGAAGATCGGTGGAATAGGTTTGGAGCACGGTATGACAATAGCTGAAGCCAATTCCTAAAATCAAAAAGCCGGCCGTCAGCGCCATTACGTCAGTGAATGCCCACACGAGGCCAAATCCCAGTGTCATTAAGGTTGCGCCAAGAATGGGCATGTACGTCATCCCGATGTGGCGGAGCACATGAGAAATTGTGCGACTGCCGATGATTGCACCCACACTATAGGTGGCAGTGAGCAGTCCAATCACGAAGAACGGAAGATGGAGAACTGTAACGCCATACACCGCAAGGTATGTAAAGCCGCCGAACAAAAAGAAACCTTCACTTAACACCATGCTGTAAATGAGCCAGGCCCGGGGATTGCGGATGAGAGCCCCGTACCGTGATTGGGTGACTTGCGCCATAGGCAAGGAGGCACGTCTCTCATTCCTATTTTGCTTCGCCAGCCCGAGCAGCAGCAAAATAGCGCCCGTCCCTAGCAGGAGAAACAATATTCTGTAGCTGAAGAACTGGGCCACGAATCCCCCTATGACAATTCCCAGAGCTTCACCTGAGATGGCGAGGGACATAAAAAACGCAATGGCGCGGGGGCGTTCGTGGAGCGCAACGCGATCGCCAATTTGTGCTAGTGCCGTCGGAATAACTCCGGCTGCGAACATCCCGGTTAAAATACGTAGAATCATCAACCACGAAAAAGTGTCCACGACCCCGCACATGATTGTTCCGAGTGAAAACAGGCCAAGCGACAACAGAATGGTGCTTACTTTACCTAAGCGATCTGCAAGGGGACCATATATCAACTGAAACAACCCGTAGGGAATGGAATACGCCGACACCAACCACGCAGCATGAACGGGAGACGTATGAAGGCTTGCCGCAATTGCAGGCAGCATGGGCGCAAGGGCCCGATTGTCGGCATTCACTAGAAAGCCCCCAAATCCAAGTGACCACAGCCATCCTTGATTCGCGTTCTGCCTGTCGAGAGTAGACGGATTTGCGAGTTTAATCTGTTGGGCCACGTCTGAACTCGTATTGTAATCGTCTGACTTTTGATGGAGGTCCATGGGTCCATCTCCTTTCGTTTCTGCTTCATGTGTACCATGGTCAGTTCTCTGACGTCTTTCGATATCTTGACGTGATATTTGTCAGGGGAGCTCGTGGAGCGCGCGTTGGGGGCACTCGTATCCTGTTGGAGTACCGCGGGGGGCTCGGTAGGGTGTCGTTTGGGTCCGCTGGATCCGTCGGATCCGTTGGGCTGCCAATAGCGAACCAGGAGCGCGTTATTTACCCTATCCGAAACCCGTTCGAGTAGAAATAGCGCGCTCGTGGCGCGCTATTAACTGAAACGGAACAAAATAACGCGTTCACACGTCGTTATTGCGCCAAGGTGCGAGCATAGCGCTTCCAGAGCGCGCTATTTCTTGTCGACGCTACAGAGTCAATCGGAAATAACGCGCTCAGGGCGCGTTATCGACAATGCTGCGACCTCCTCCTACGCTCCTACATCCTACCCCCTTGTCCTTTTTGAATATAAATCGACGGCAGCTCTCGCAACTTCGTGGCCCGCCGTGTTCAATTTTGTAGAAATCCATATGGGGGGCTGTGATACATTTACGAAGAGAAGTGGGGAGGCGGAATCTCGTTGGAACACATCGAAAAAATCAAGATTGGCTCATCAAGTGGCGTCACTCAGGAGCAGAGTTCATTTGTATCCATGTTTAATAAAGTCTGGCGATCACGATGGACTGCTGACATCTCACTACTCCTCGTCGCACTCGTTTGGGGAACCACGTATGTGGCTTCGAAGGACGTTGTCTCTAGCGTACCTGTGATGCAGTTCCTGTTTATTCGATTTTTATTAACCACAGTCCTCATGTTGCCGCTAACTTTTGGGGCCATCCGGAAAGCAGATAGATATACATGGCTAACAGGTATTATATTTGGATTATTCTTGCTCGCTATCTTCACACTTGAAACCTACGGCGTAGCGAGCACGTCTGCTGCCAACGCTGGATTTATCATCAGTCTATTTGCGGTCATGGTTCCTTTGATACAAAGTCTTGTATATCGAAAGCGACCAAAAATGACCTTACTCGGTGCTGTAATTGTTTCCGTTCTTGGAACAGCTTTGCTGACTTTGCATGGCTATCACATCAACACAGGGGATTTCCTTGTTCTTGGTGCCGCATTTTTCCGCGCCGTTCAAATGACATTCACGAAAAAACTGACAGACGGCAAAGAAATGAACTCAGGCGCATTGACGACCATTCAATTAGGGGTTGTTGCTGTCGGCGCTGGAGTGATAACCACGCTTCAACACCCATCGTACCTCCATCTGACCATCTCTTTTTGGTTGATAACAGGGTATTTGGCGGTCTTCGCTACGATGTTTGCATTTTTTGTTCAATTGACCATGATACGGAGAACATCGCCTTCACGCGTGGCTGTCTTGATGAGCAGTGAGCCCATATTCGCCGCGCTAGCTTCCGTTTCTCTGCTTGGGGAACATCTATCGGTCGCTGCTATCATTGGGGGAGCCTGTATTGTGATAGGTATGCTATGGGCCAGGAAACTAACCTGAGTTTGCAAGCTTGCCGATTTTTCCCCATATAAATATCATCAATAAATCGCATGCTCACCTGATTGACAAATCTTAATTATGTGTGCAATTGTGTTAATTAATCGATTGATTAAGTCCTGGAGAGAAGGAATTGGCGGTGATTGGTGTCGAGAGAAGAACATGGAAGGCCGATGTCATTGTCATCGGTGGAGGGCTCGCGGGGTTAACAGCCGCGATGCGCTTGCAGGAACAGGGCGTGGATGTCTTAGTCTTGGAAGCCCGGGACAGAGTAGGTGGGCGTTTGTTCACTCAAGCGTCTTCTGCAGGTATCCCACTCGACGTAGGAGGCCAATGGATTGGCCCTGGGCAGCAGCGAATCACCACTTTGGCAGAGGAAGTCGAGGCACACACATTTTTTACATACAACCAGGGAGACAACCTCGAATACCGACAAGGCGAGAACAAACGTTACTCGGGTGCGATTGCTGTTTCTGCTCCCTTGGTCGCTGCCGAAATTGTGGAGACGATGTTGGTGTTGAGCATGATGTCGGAAGACATCCCTCTCGACGCTCCATGGCATGCGCCAAATGCCAGAGAGTGGGATTCACTGACGGCGCATTCCTGGATTGCACAAAATGTGAGCAGCGCCAGCGTCGTCGAATGGATCACACTGGCGATTCGTGCCGTGTTCGCTTGTGAACCAAGAGATATTTCACTTTTGCATCTACTTTTCTATATCCGATCCGGTGGCAATCTCAATGAACTTGTGAGTGTTCGCTCAGGGGCGCAAGAGCGCAGATTTAGTGAAGGAGCTCAGATTGTGCCGATTCGTCTTGCTGAGCGCCTTGGTGACAAGGTCCTCCTCAATTGTCCTGTGCGACAAATTCAACAGGATGAGCATGGGGTCCTTGTAGTCGGAGACGGCTTTACTGTGCATGGCAAAGAGGTCGTCGTCGCCATTCCACCGACTCTCGCAGGGAGAATTCAGTATGCTCCGAGGTTGCCGGCTATCCGCGATCAACTGATGCAACGCGTTCCCATGGGCTCCGTCATCAAAGTACAGTGCATCTATGATAAACCATTCTGGCGGGAACAAAATCTGACTGGCCAGGTTGCGAGTGATTTGGGGCCGATTCAAGTCACGTTTGACAACTCTCCGGATTCTGGAGAACTGGGTGTTCTACTCGGGTTTATAGAAGGCGACAATGCGCGAATGTGGTGGGAGCGCAGTCTGGACGAGCGCAAGGCAGCCGTACTTGACTGCTTCATCCGTTATTTCGGCATCCAGGCTGCGACGCCGTTAGAGTACGTGGAAAAGTTTTGGGGAGACGAGGAATATTCACGCGGTTGTTACGCCGGATATATGCCACCTGGTGTCTGGACTGTCTACGGAGAGGCACTGCGCCGCCCGATTGGGCGCATTCATTGGGCAGGCACGGAAACCGCGACGCGTTGGTTCGGGTATATGGACGGTGCCGTGGAGTCCGGGGAGCGTGTGGCTGGAGAAGTTTTAGAGAAACTATCGCATCATTTATAAAATGTGAGTGAGGGGGAAGAACATGGCGACGACCAGTGAGCTGTGGGAAGCGCTTACAGATTACACATCTCGAGCTAAAGACAGTGCACGCGTGCAAAGGACTTTGAAGAATTGGGATTGCATCATGCACATTGCCGCGACGGACATCGAGTCGAATTTCACCTGCGTCATTCGTGGTGGGGAGTTTGTTTCGTTAGATGAAGGACTAAATGGTGTACCGGACCTCGTTATACGCGGAGACAGCGAAGATCTGGCCAATGTCTTTTGGGGTGATGAAAATCCTGCATCGAATTACATGCAGGGTGCCATCGAAGTTCGCGGTTCCCAAGAAGACATCATTCGCCTTGACGCAATGGCGATGTTTTTATATCTCGATTTAGGCGGGCAGTAATATGGCTATTCAACTTCGTCGAATGTTGGGCCTTCGTACCATCGTCAGCACCTCGGCAGGGTTAGCGTTCGCTGCGATGGAGTACAACATCGCAGCCGGATTAGTTGGATACGTTCGAGGCAGTGATGTATGGATTGCGACGCTCGTAGCTGGCGTAATCGTGCTCATCGTCTGGGCGAGCTTCAGTGAATTAAACGGTATGTTTCCGACTGCGGCAGCAATTCGCCTCTACATGGAAAAGGCGATGGACAAGCGCATCGCTTTCACCATCACGTTTGCATACATGCTGACCATCATCTTGGTCATTGCAGCAGATGCATTTGTCATTGGCAGTTCGATGACCTTTTTCTTCGGCGGAAGTCAGTGGGGCGCGAGTTTATACATTCTTGTGATATTAGGATTGGCCACATATGTCAATCTGCGAGGCATTAAAGTAGCCGGCTGGATTCAGGACATCGCAACATACACGGTGCTACTTGTTACGGTAGCTATTGTGTTAATAGGTTTTCTCAGACACGGTTTTACTGTGCCAGCCAACGTGCACCTAGGTGGTTCGGGAGGCCATGTTCAAAATCTATTCGAGGCAGTGGCGCTTGCCGTCTTTGGTTATTCGGCCTTCGAGTGGGTGACGACAAGTGCCGAAGAGGTAAGAAGCCCCGAACTCATACCAAAAGGGATGCTTCTCGCATTAGGAATGTTGTTTATTGTCTTTTCGGCAATTTCGATAGGGATGAGTCATTTTCTAACGCCCGCTGAGCTCGCGACCCCATATCCGCAGTTGTTCCTTGCTGAACGCTGCTTGGGTTCGACGGGCATTCTCATCATGATGGTCGTAACCGCCCTTACTGCAGTCAACACGTTTAACGGCGGATTCATAACAGCATCCAGATTCATTTATGCGACGGCCCGAGAAGGCAACTTACCGACGATGTTCAGCAGTATGAACCGTCACGCCGTTCCCTATGTCGCTGTATGGACCCTTAGTCTCTCCTCATTGGTGGTCGCGGTCATCCTCGCACTGACGGGCGGCTGGCAGGTGCTTGTAGCAGTCGGTGCCGTGTTGGAAACGATGATTTATGCCGTCGCTTGTTATAGTGTGTGGAAATTGCGCAAGCGGCTCCCGAATCAGGCACGGCCGTTTAGAGCACCCGCGGTCCGTTTCATTGCGCCGTTCGGAATTGCCGTCTTCACGGTACTGGCTGTCGTAGCAGCCGTGACCGTCAATAATCGTGTCTCTATCTGGCCGCTCTCCATCACGCTGGCAGGCCTCGCTTTCTCTGCCGTCTATGTCATACTGGTGATGCCGAAACTGCGTCGAAAGTATGAAGCACAGCAAGCCAGCCGTCGTCGTCGAAGACCACAACCGGCATCGCCGAATCCAATTCTGACGGATGACGGGAAGTGAAAAGTTAGAGCGAACTTGTGATATATGTAGAGAGAATGAATCCAGTCAAGTGGAGTGAATGTATCAGATGCCAGTAACAGCAAGAGGTCAGGAGCAACGTTCACAAATCATTGCGGCGGCAATCGACGTCTTGTCGGAAGAAGGATTGTCGGGTTCTAGCACTCGGAAAATTGCAAACAAAGCAAAAGTTAATCAGGCGATGATTATGTACTACTTCGGCGGGAAAGACGGTCTGCTCTTCGCCGTTCAAGAAGAAATCATGCATCGACTCCGTGACATTCTTAGCGAAAAAACACGTCTCGATGAGGGCTTACGAGTCGCCTTGGAGTCTGGACTCGAGGCATTCTGGGATCACGTCGAATCCACCATCAATTATCAGATGATGCAATATGAACTTGCCATTTATGCCATTCGTACTCCGTGTGCAAACCAACTGATGGAGCGGCAGTATGCGGGATACCGGAATGTGGTGGAACAAATGATTCGCCAAAGTTACAAACCGAGTGAACATGAAAACGCACCGTGGGTGGAAGAACTGGCCGCGTTCATATTAGCGAGTATGGATGGGCTTATCCTGCAGTATATTGCGGATAGAAATTCCCATCGTGCACGTCGTGTTTTACACCACGTGGTAGAGGCTGCCGTTGCTATGGCGGGGGAAGCCTAGGCCTACATAGGTTTTTGTTATGAAATAAGGGCTGCCGAACTCATCGGCGGTCTTTATTTTGTCTAAAATAATGTTCTCGCGTGCATCTTATTGTCGGATGCATGCCCAGGTCTCATGTAAACCCATTCCTACCATGACATGTTCAGCATCACATAGGATTTACAAGTCTGCGCAAAATAAGCGAACGAAATGTTTGGTGGTGGTGGAATGATGGGGTTATTCCAAGACAAGTATTCGCAAAAGACGCATCAGGACACGTGTCACTCCTCTATCAATCAGATGACGACCGTGGTGGGGAATCACATGTTGAGTTCAAGAGTTGCGGACAACGAGCTGCGGTTGCGCGAGATCTTCGAAAACTCTTCCGATGTCGTGTTTCGCCGGATACCACTCTATCGCCAATCGAGCCTACTAATGGTTTATGTCGATGGTTTAGTGGACACGAAAACCATCAATGAAGCGGTTCTCCAGCCGTTGCTGTCTTCAATTCTCCCGCAGACTCGGAAGACAGTCGACGAAATTAGAGAGATGCTGGCACGGCAACTGGTAGCTGTGACGGATACCAGAACTGTGACCACTTTGACGGGGCTGGTTCAGGGGACACTTCAAGGTGGCGTGGCCATTATGACAGATGGTCTTCATGAGGGTTTGATGCTCCATGCGCAAGGGTTAGAAAAACGCAGCGTAGAGAAGCCAGAAAACGAAACCAGCCTCCGTGGTCCGAGGGATTGTTTTACAGAAACGCTGCGCACCAACACCTCGCTCTTGCGTCGGCGAATTAAGAATCCGAATCTCAAGATGGAATCGTATGTTGTGGGAGAACGAACACAGACGGACGTGGTGATTTCATATCTGGACGATTTGGTCGTCCATTCGGTCCTCGTGGAAGTTCGCCGACGGCTCGGTGCCATTCCCATTAAAGACATCGTGGATTCTGGGTACATCGAGGAGTACATTCAGGACTCTCATTGGTCACCATGGCCTCAAGTCCAAAATACAGAACGACCTGACGTGGCAACAGCCAGTTTACTTGAAGGCAAGGTTGCTATTCTGGTGGATGGGACGCCGTTTGTGCTGATTGTTCCGATGACGTTCTGGGCGGGGCTTCAAGCGGCCGATGACCATTACGAGCGCTTCGAGTACGCGGTGTTTAGACGGTCCATTCGTTACGTCATGTCCCTGTTGTCCGTCACCCTGCCAGGAGCGTATGTCGCCCTGACGACTTACAATTCGGCAATGCTCCCGTCACAGCTCATGACCAGCATTGCGACGGCACGTGAGATTTCCCCATTTCCGACCGTGATTGAAACAACACTGATGGAGTTCATTTTCGATGGACTCCAGGAAGCAGGGATAAGGTTGCCCGGTCAAATGGGTCCAGTCATCAGCATCGTCGGCGCTCTAGTAGTGGGCGAAGCGGCGGTTCGGGCTAACCTCGTTTCCGCTCCTGTTGTCATTGTCGTGGCCTTGACGGGCATCGCATCGTACGGATTGCCTCGGTACAGCTTTGGCATTCCATTTCGTATGTTGCGGTTTGTACTGTTGTTCATGGCAGGGATGTTTGGACTGTATGGCTTGTCTATCGGGATGGGGTTCATTCTGGTTCATGTCGTCGCGCTTGAATCGTTCGGCGTGCCCTATTTTACGCCCGTTGCGCCGCTCGTGTTTTATCATTTGCGTGATGTGGTCATCAGAACGCCACGTTGGAAGCGACGCAACTGAGGTGAATTCATCGCTTGGTCGAACACCCGGTGAATCGTGCAGACTAAGTGCATTGCTTGGGATCCGGTAAATCGGTTGTGGTTTCGGTGAATCTTTTGGGACCCAGGTGAATTGTTGGACACGAAGTGAATTATGGCGAGAGAACTTCACACCATTAACTTCAATACCTAAACTTCAATACCTAAGGGCAGGTCATAGTGAACGCACGAGGTAAATTGCTCATCGCTTTGTTGCTTTGTTCAATCGTCACAACTGGTTGCTGGGACATGACTGAACCAAACAGACGCTCGTTATGGGTTGGGTCCGGTATGGACCTGTTGCCAGATGGGCGGATTAAATTTTCTGCCCAGATTCTCATTCCCGCCGCGATTGGAAGTGAAGGGGGTTCAAAGTCCGCGCAGGCTGTCGTGCGGACCGGGGTTGGCGCCAGTGCGTTTGATGCAATGCACAATCTCCAGGAACAACTATCCCGGGACGCATTTGTAGGGCATCGTGCTGTTCTGCTCGTCAGCGAGAGCATGGCCAAACATGGAATACAACCGTTTGTGGATGAATTCGAACGAAATCCCGACAGCAATTTACGTGCTGAGGTGTTTGTGGTTCAAGGGGAAAGCGTTGAGGACTTTTTTAAACGTTCGGAGCCGCTTGAAGGGTTCACGACCAAGGTAGTAAAGCATGCTGCACAATTTAGCGACCTTAACAGCAATGCTGTAATGCTGCACACATTCGTCAATACTTCGTTAAGCTACGGGCACAGACCGTTTATGCAAGTAATCGACGTACAATCCCATTTTGAGACTGGTGAGAAACAGAGCGCGGGCTCAAAGAGTGGGACCTCGGCGGCTCAACCACCAGCTTCATTTAATGTGGCGAAAATCGCCCTCTTTAACCAAAGAGACGAGATGGTGGGATACCTAGATGGAGAGGAAGCGGATAACGCCGCGTGGGTTGCAGGTGATCTCCGCAAAACCGTCCTAACTACCTATGTCAAACAAGGGCACGGAACTGTCAGCTTAGAGCTGGCAAAGGTGCATCGCCGTATTCGTTCTAGGGTTTGTGGGAGAACCGTCACGGTCTACATCACGCTGTCCGGCGATGCAATTATTCGTGAGAACAACTCAACCTTGAATATGTTTCTGCCCCAGGACATTAAATGTGTCAAACAAGCCTTTGACCAAAGGACCAAGCAACTCACGCAACAAGTCGTTACGAAGGTGCAAAGAGATTATGGAACGGACATATTCGGGTTCGGCGAGCAAATTCACAGACACCACCCATACGCGTGGCGGTCTCTAAAAAACGATTGGGACGCTCAATTTAAGTTGGTGCACACGGTTGTTGATGTGGATCTGAACATCCACCTCTTCGGAAACAAGGGCCCAAGCGCCATGATTCGTGGAAGACAAGGTTAGAAGGGTAGTTTGAGGAATAGGCGGGTATGAATATTCATGAAGATCTCTGGTTCTCAACTGTTTGCAATTATCTTGTCTACTTCAACAATGAACTATGTTGCTCTAGCTCCTGCATTCCTTAAGGCAGGAAAGGATGCATGGATTGTGCTCGGGATATCCGGAATAATTTCCTGTGGTCTCTCCTTGTGGATTGCCAGGGTGAGTCTCATGTTTACTGGCACCGGTCTCGTCAGGGGCTCTCAACAATTGCTTGGGAAAATGATGGGAAAGTCAGTGGTCTTGCTCTACATTTTAACGTGGTTTTTAATCGTGGTCATTGACATCAGAGATTGGACTGACTGGGTGTACTTAATCCTGTTGAAATACACGCCCTTATCCTTGACAGTTGGGTTGATGCTGGCCCTTGTGCTGTACTTGACTCTGAACGGGGGAATCATGACTATCGGTCGATTTGCAGAAGCCATCTGGTTGATGTTTTTTCTGACAATGATTGTCCCGTCGATAATGATGCCGAAGGACCTTCACGCAGGCCAACTTCTGCCAATTTATGTGGACTCGGGATGGGTCAAAATTGTTCAAGGAGTCATCCTGTGCGTTGCGATATTTTCACAGCCAACAATGAGTTTGCTTATTCTGACACAGTTTGTAGCGAAGCCGCAACATTTGCGTTGGATCCCGATGTTGGCGGTTGGCATGATGACGTTCTGGGCAGTCATTGCGGCAATCGTCTCAATCATGTTTGTCGGGGCTGACCTAGCTCCAAGGTGTACGAACGCATGGGTCACGTATATCAAATCCATCAGCATTCTGGACTTTATTCAAAGCATTGACGCATTTTCGGCGTTTATTTGGACGTTCTCAAATGCCATTGCAATTTCAACTTTTCTATTCAGTGCCAGTTATGGGCTTGCCGAGTGGTGCAACACGAAGCACTGGAAAGCGATTGCAACTGCAATAGGGGCCGCTGCATTTGTCTGTACATTGGTGTCGCTAAAAGTGACTCACTTTACAACCATCTTGCGTGAGACGATTTTTGTAAGTTGGGTATTGCCCGTTGACGTGATTGGTATTCCGTTGCTATTTTGGTTAGTAGGAATGTGGAAAAGGCGGAGTTCAGCACGCGTGCGCTAAGTCAACGTTAATACTGCGTTGTTTCAGGTTTCACGAGATGGAAAAACAATACCCAGGCCGAGTGCACGAGAAGGTAGATGACAAAGGAAACTTGGATTCCATAACCGTGATGATAATGAAATACCCCCAATTGTACCCCACACCACTCGATACCAAGTGACAACAGTGTCCAGATGAAGATATACAAGGGGATAAACTTCGAATTTATCTTTTGATTTAACTTCAGAAAATCATATACGTAAAAAAACACGTAGCTGTACGGTCCGTACATGACAATGGACAAAAAGTCAAAAGTCTCATAGTTGGACGTATCACCAACATTGTAAAAGCTCACAGGTATCTCGCCCAGCGTGAGATCAAAAAATGCCCCGAAAGTCACACCACACATAAAATACAAAACGGACAGTCTATTTGGGAAACGGCGTGGAAGTACAAACAGAGCGATAATCCCGGCACAAAGCCCGAGGATGACAAACCATTCATTGGCGTTAAATCGATTATCATACGTGATGACGTTTGTCACGCTTGCCTCACGTTCCTTTGGTCTAGCCTTGTGTACAACCACGTCAGCCCCCACGCAACCGCAATAAATCCTAAATATGTGACCAATGTGCTTCGCGCGTGCCAAATGAACGGTTTTTGATAGGTGATGACTTTAAGGAAATCGAGCCCCCAGTCAAACATTGTCATTCCAAGCCAAATGAAAATTGCCAGCAGCCAACGTGGTTTCCAAGGTCCGGAAACCGGAAGGAAGTTGACAGCCATCATCAACATAAGGGGTATTGTGATAATCCGCGTTATGATGGTTGCAAACGAAATCATTGGGGTTCTCTCGATGGTTACAATGTGAAAATCCACGTCAAAGACGGTGTAGACAGTCGTGGTCGTTACCAAAATCACAGAATACATGAAAATAAAATCAAACAATCGCAACCTCTTCGGCACAAAAGCAAACAATATAAGTGACAGCCACGCGAATAGCGAACAAATCAGAAGTTGCATGTTCACATACCTCTCCAAGGTAGTCCTAATTGTGTCGGAGACATTTGTATCCGTATTCTTCTCCCGTTTAAGCCCGCTCATTCAGGGATGCTTCGTCGATTGACGAACACCGACCACTCGCAGTGAATGGTTCTCAGTTTTTCACCGTGCGCACGATGAGCGCCGCAATTGGATGGCGTGCGCATAAAATTGTAATGGGAGGAAACTATTTGAGTGTTGCAAGTCAAAAGGGAGACGGCTGAATGACCATTATCCTCTTTTCTTTGCTTTTCCTTACGGTGTTTTTTGTAACGAGGTCACATCGATATCTCGAACGGTATTACGACACGGTCCTGTATATATCGTTGATTTCTGTCGTCTACGGTCTAATCTGCATTGATTTTGCGATGTGGCATTTCCCGGTTTGGTGGATCTTCACAGACCACGCTTCGCTTCTGTTTCAGGCGGTCGTACTATTTCCCTCGACAACGGTAGTATTCCTTCGTTACTTCCCAAGAAGCAGAGGACTGATAGCTCCTTACTTTCTGTTATTCGTCATCGCGTATGTTGTCATGGAATGGATGATGCTGAAACTCGGGCAAATTCGATATGCACACGGGTGGAGTTTAGGGTGGTCAACCTTAGTTGTCGTTTTGATGTTTCTGATGATGTGGTTGCACGAAAAGAGCAAGAAACTGACGTGGGTGTTCACGTTTATCGTCATTACATGGCTAGTCACTTGGTTTGACGTCCCGTTACTGGCGTTGTAGGCACAATCACCTTGACAGCATCGATGGACATAACTAAGATAAATCCACCGACATCGATGGAGGTCAATATGGATTCTGAACAGGTACTTAAAAGTCTAAGTGCACTCGCCGATAGAAGTCGGTTTCACATTTTGCAAATTATGGCCAAAGGTACAATTGGTACTTGCTGTGACCGTATCGAGGCGTATGAGAACGGTTGCTGCGTTGCGGACGTCGTAACGGTTACGGGGCTGTCACAACCCACCGTGTCACACCATCTCAAGACGCTCGAGCAGGTTGGTTTGATTCGGAAAGAGATTCGCGGCCCGTGGGCGTGCTATTTCCCCAACGCCGACGCCTTGAATGAACTGATGAGCGGGCTAAAGCTTGAATTGTATCCGGGTGCGGGACGCGATATCGACGCAAAAGGAGACTGCAGTCGCTGAACAGGGAAGTGGATTGTGAAGTTCTCTGGCATTCAGCGGATTTACAGGTTTAACGGGTTTTGGCAGGTGACCTCAACGGAAGTTAAGAGATACAGAGATAGCTAGTATCCAAAGATCTGCATACAAGTCGAAAGAATGATAAAGCAACCTGGGTATGGTCACCAGGTTGCTTGTTATTGTGCAAAACCAAATATCGTACTATAATCAATTTACGACTGTTATCAATAATTTGCGCATAAAAACCCAATTTACATCTTTAATGTACCATGACGGAAAGCTGGTTGTCAAATCTTTTTCTCGAAGGAGAGATATGTGTGAATTCTTTGGTTCTCGGTTTTCAGGAAATGGATAAGTCACAGCTTATGCTCGTTGGCGGAAAAGGGTTGAACTTAGGCGAACTCGTGAAAATTGAGGGAATACAAGTGCCTGAAGGATTCTGCGTGACCACACGGGGATATGAGCAAGTTACCGAACAAAATGAAGCCTTTCAAGTTTTGCTCAAACAACTGACGAGCTTAAGCCTAGACCGTCGTGATGAACTGGTTGAAATGAGCGAGGCGATTCGAAACGTCCTGATGCAAGTGGAAATTCCGAAAGCTGTTGTGACTGGTGTGACCGACTATCTCTCCCAGTTTGGCGATGGACACGCGTACGCAGTACGCTCCAGCGCCACCGCTGAAGACTTGCCGCATGCTTCTTTTGCGGGTCAACAAGATACTTACTTAAACATCATCGGGAAAGAAGCCATTTTGGAGCACATCCGCAAATGTTGGGCTTCCCTGTTTACAGACCGCGCTGTCATTTACCGCATGCAACACGGATTTGACCACCGTCAGGTGTCATTGTCCGTGATTGTACAGAGGATGGTTTTTCCGGAAGTGGCAGGTGTTTTATTCACCGCCGATCCGATGACATCGAACCGAAAGTTACTTTCGATTGATGCCAGTTTTGGCCTTGGCGAAGCCCTTGTATCGGGCCTAGTGTCTGCGGATTACTATAAGGTACAGGCGGAAAAAATCGTCGATAAGAGGATAGCAACCAAAAAATTGGCCGTCTATGGACGAGAGGAAGGTGGGACAGAGATACGTCAGGTTCATCCCGACAAGCAAAACGAGGAGGCTTTGACTGAATCACAAATTTTACAACTGGCACGCATTGGACGAAAGATTGAAGCCTATTTTGGTTGCCCGCAAGATGTTGAGTGGTGTTTGGTCGATGATATGTTTTATATCGTCCAGAGCCGTCCAATTACGACCTTATACCCCGTTCCTGAAGCCAATGATGAAGACAATCACGTTTATCTCTCTGTTGGTCATCAACAAATGATGACCGAGCCGATGAAGCCATTGGGAATATCGTTGTTCCTGTTAACAACGAATGCGCCCATGCGCCAAGCTGGGGGAAGATTGTTTGTTGATTGCACCCCTTTGCTGGCTTCGCCCGCCAGCAGAAAAAATGTTCTTGATGGCTGGGGCCAAGCGGATCCGCTCGTACAAAGTGCACTAATGACCGTGGTAGAGCGAGAAGGTTTCATCAAATCATTGCCAGAGGACAAGAAGACGCCACGGATTTTCGGAGCAAGTAATCCAGAGATGCAGGAACAAATTGAAAACAATCCGACTATCGTTGCAGAACTCATCGAGAGGAACCAGGCATCCATCGAGGAGTTAAGGCAGAACATCGAAACGAAATCGGGATCGGACCTGCTTGATTTTATTTTCGAAGATATCCAGACACTCAAGAAGATTTTATTTGACCCGCAAAGCTCGACGGCAATTCGGGTGGCTATGAATGCCTCCTCGTGGATCAACGAGCACATGGACGAGTGGTTGGGGGAAAAGGGCGCAGCAGATACCCTCTCTTTATCCGCACCAAATAATATCACGTCTGAAATGGGGTTGGCGCTCCTGCGCGTCGCCGATGTGATACGGCCTCATTCAGAAATTGTCGACTATTTGCAGCGAGTAACAGAGGATAACTTCATGGATGAACTGGTGCGGTTTGATGGGGGACAAGAAACGAAAGACGCCATCCAGGCGTTTCTGCGTCAGTACGGCATGCGGTGTTCAGGAGAAATCGACATCACGAGCACTCGTTGGAGTGAAAAACCAACGACACTAATCCCGACGATACTCAGTAACGTCAAGAACTTCGAAGCCAACGCTGGCACTCGGAAATTTGAGCACGGGCGACAGGAAGCTGCAAAAAAAGAACAACAGCTGTTAGAGCGATTGAGGGACTTACCACATGGAGAACAAAAGGCGGAACAGACGAAACGAAACATTCGTCTACTCCGCAATCTCATTGGCTATCGTGAATATCCAAAATACGGAATGATTCATCGCTATTTCATTTACAAACAGGCACTATTGAAGGAAGGACTTCAACTCGTACGTTCCGGCGTGATTCATGACAAGGAAGATATATTCTATCTCACGCTTCAAGAGCTTCGAGAGGTTGTACGGACAAAGATACTCGATTACCAACTCATCGCCAAGCGAAAAGACGAGTACACATTCTATGAAAAACTCACGCCTCCACGTGTCATCACATCGGACGGGGAAATCATTCAGGGACGGTACAAACGAGAGAATTTTCCTGCTGGAGCGATTGTAGGCCTGCCTGTTTCATCGGGCGTGATTGAGGGACGGGCGCGTGTCATCCGAAACATGGCAGATGCGAATCTGGAAGATGGGGATATCTTGGTCACTACCTTTACCGACCCTGGTTGGACGCCCCTGTTTGTATCCATTAAAGGTCTGGTCACCGAAGTTGGTGGGTTGATGACACACGGCGCAGTCATCGCACGCGAGTACGGCTTACCATCCGTTGTAGGCGTAGAAAATGCGACGGCACTGATAAAAGATGGTCAACGAATCCGAGTGAATGGAACCGAAGGCTATATTGAAATACTGTAACGGCTGAACGGCTGAACGGCTGAACAGCTGAAAATAGTATGCACCCTGTCGCGGATAAAGGGACGCCATTCAGTTCGTCCTTTTATCCGCCCATTGTTGTCCAAGAAGAGTCCTCGAGGCTGTTGGCGTTTTCCCATAACGGATATGGATATGACGTTTGGCCCTGTTGTCAATGTGACCACTGCCGCGATGAGATGTGACCGCTCATGACGTACCTCAGTTATTTAAAATTGGGACGTGGAAGATGACTATAAAGCTAATGACAATAGGAAACGATACCCCAAAAGCGATTAACGGTCTCTTGAAATGAAGCCGCAGCATAGGAAACGTGATGCAGTTGAACAGCACAGACCACCAGAAGGTCCAGCCGTGGTAATAATGGAACAGCCCGATGACGACGTAAGTGAGTTCAATCAGGGAATACAGCAGAACCCAGCAGATAACGTATATTATCTGACGTCGGATTGAATATTCCGGAAAATGACTGAGGAAGACAAGCGTTGAGAGTGGCAAACCGATGAGCGTAAGAGACAGTGAATTCAATGTATGACCGGACACCCAGAAATCACTATAAACCCATATCGGATAGCTAGACGTAAGCACTTCATACAACAGACACGCGCTTACCGCGTAGAGCATCGTCGACTGGTACTTCTGCCAATGTATCCAGTCCCCCCATTTCAGCGCAGCCATAATCCAAACCAATTGTCCAAAGACGTGCATGTGGTCCTCCAGTGTTTACTAAATCTGTCGGAGATAAGTATTCTTCAATGATGACGTAGGCATGCGCTGCGCGCTGTCTTCCTTGAAACGAAGCCGGGTCATAAAGGATAGTGGCAGCGACACAACGGCAACATCTGGCACAGGAACCGAGAAAATTGAGGCCGGGAAGGAGATAAGCACCAACAGGATGAGGATTTTTTTGCCTAGACGAGTTACCAATAGGGCCATTTTTCATGGACAACCAAGAATTTGACGCATACAACCTGATTTGATATTGTTCAAATTAGATGATACTTTAATTAGATACATGACTAAGGATGTGTCGGCTGTGCAACTTGACAAATTGGTTGAGTATCACAAGGCCCTGTCAGACGCAACGCGCATCAGGATCTTATTTCTATTGAAAAGAGGTCCGATGCACGGTCAGGCGTTGGCTGGAAAATTGGGGGTATCCGCTCCGACCATCACGCATCATATGACCAAGCTGAGAAATGCCGGAGTGGTTAAGGAACGACGCAATAAAAACACGATTTATTTTGAAATTGATGAGAGATCATTCAAACAAAGTGCAGAGGCGATGTTAGCGACGTTCTTTGGTCCAAATTTGAGCGAAAGTCAGGGAGGAACAGTGGAGGAACACGAGCGCTTTAGGATGTCTGTATTGAATAATTTCTTTACGTTAGATGGCAAGTTGAAGCAAATTCCCGCACAACGAAAGCGAAGACTTGTTGTACTGGAACACATTGTGAGAGATTTGCGACCAGGGCAAGAGTACACGGAAAAGGAAATCAATGAATACATTCAGCGGTTTCACGACGATTACTGCACAATTCGACGCGAATTCATCGTGAACCAGTACATGTATCGGCAACACAACATCTATGAATTGAATCCGAGGGAAATGTGGTCAGATTGGCGAACGACATGACTGACCCAGTGAGCGGGAATCTTGACTAGATCGCGTCAAAGGCTTGGATGCCTGGATGGATCATTGATGGGCCCTGTCAGGGTGTCTACGACGAGGTCTTTGTTCACAGGCGCACCAAAAAACAAGAATGCTTCCCATAGGATGGGACAGCATTCTTGTGTGCAATTTTGGCAGGAGTTGTTTCACACTATATCAAGACTAGGCTGCAAACTGGTCAGGAAGCTAACTACAGCTTAGCGGCTCCCTTTCCGCCTGTGGGCAAGGAAGGACCGCCATCCCGACCGTCCGAAAACCTTCGACTTGCTGGGCCGGCAGGGCCAAGCAGATTCTGCCCTCGACGGAAACGAATATATCCATCAATACCAATCAAGCCGGCATAACTCGGAAACTTAAACCAAACGATATCCGTAACGAGGTAACCGAAGTTGTTTGCAGAGCCTGCAGTCGCAAATTGGAGATTTAAGAACAAAGCCGCAATCATCGTCCAGAGTATCCCAAGTCCAAAGAATGTGAAGATGCCAATCGCCATTTCAAGTAAAACCACCAGTGTATCCGTCACATGTCCCATCGGGATAAATAGGTGGTTTGCAAACCACACGAGCAGTCCGTTTAAATGAAGCGGATCTGAACCATGTGAATGCTGGACATTTTTCACCATTCCATGAATTAGGCCGCCCGCATTGAATTTTCCGTCTGTAAACCAGTGTTCTGAAGTGGCTTTTTCGAAACCTGCCTTGAAGAAGTCCCACCCAAAGATGAGCCTGCCGATTGTGAACACGATGACAACGACCGCATTCCACCAACTCTTCTTGAGTTCGGCTCCGACTGCGCTCAAGTAGTTCATGTTTACTCCCCCTCCATCGTACAACGAATGAAAAATTGCGGTGCCAAGCATCTAGAAGCTCCTGCCACGTTTTAATCATGCTTGATCTCTTTGAACAATCGGAGACACAGTTGAGGGGTTTTTTGGTATATAAGCGCACTAGTCTAAGTGAGGGGATACGTTGTCAAATGAGTTAGGTCCGTTTGATATTTCGACATTCGGTTGGATACATAACGTACTATGAACTGCAATCTGGGGTGAACTGGGCGCAGGTTAGAGGTGGTATGAGCCCAATCGTCTCTGCAGAACCTTGAAGATTTCTTCAGGTACCTCTTTCAATGTGATATCGTCACCAAGGAAAAGAAGCCAATTCGTCATTTCGGCGATTTCTTCGGCGGCGTAGGTATTGATGAATGTCTTTAGAATGGCTGTGCTTTGGTAAGGATTCGTATAGGAAATGGAGACCCTTAGCGGATGGTACTTTCGGAACTGAGCAATCGCATTCGGACCAAGCTCGAGGACAAGATTGATGGCTTCGGCCTGCCTACTGAGTCTGGCCAAAATCCTTTTTTCACTCAACCGTTGTTTTGTCGGGTAGGGCGTCACTTGAATGACATTATCGACAGAAAAGATCTGCCTCCTTTCTTCCACTAAATCGAAACCTTCGATGAGCCAAAGACTTTTTTCACGGTAGAGGTGCAACAGATAAATCGGGTAAGACTGTGTTACCCCCTCTTCTCGGACGGTTACCAGCAAATAACGATCTAAGAGTAGCGTCTGGATAAGTTGTTCTAACATTGGCAGTGGGAGGTCCGAGAGGTCAAGTAGGTCTGGATTATGAGGGTTGGTCCCTTCGAAAAGTAAGATTTGATTTAACAGAACAAGGTCGTCTTGCTGATTCTGTGAAATGAGGCCGAGAAGTTTTTCTGTGAGTGATTGACGACTCTTTAGATACGGAAGCTGTTGATTTCTTGTGGCCATAAAGCCAATAAAAAGGGCTTTGACTTCATTGTCCGTAAAGCGAACGGCGGGTAAGACGGAGTTGGGCATGACAAAATAGCCGCCATCTCTCCCAACTTCAGCGACCAGTGGAAAACCCATGGCTTCGATCTCTCTGATATCTCGAATTGCTGTCGAACGAGAAATGTTAAATTCCTGCATGATTTCGGAAATCGTAAAGCGAGCGCGGTTATTCACGAACCGCATCATGGTATTAATGCGTTCAACCTTTTTCACAGCATCCCCCAAACAGTATCAACTTTTGACATGATTTAAATCTAATATATAGCCATGAGGTGATGGACACAAGTCCGTCGTATCGACCCACTGAGAGGATGGTTTTATACATGGCAGATTACACCATTGAACAAAAAGATGCTTTTATTGTTGTCGGTATTGGAACTGAGTTAAAGAGCCATTACACAGACTTTGTTGGGCTCAACAAAGAAAAATCGGACTTCTGGCATGCTGTCAGTCAAGACGGGACACTGGATACTCTGAAATCCATGGCCACAAACGACTATGCGTTCGCGGTAAACGAAGCGGTGAATAACAAGATGATGCATTATGCTGGCGTGATGACGGAGGCGCCGGCACCAGAGGCAGCCAGGGTTATTCAATTCCCCAAGGGGGACTACCTCGTTGTGAAAGGGGAAGGGAAGACGGCTGATGAACTGAGCAACACGCTTGCCAGTATTGCGTTCGGTCAGGCCTTGCCGAAAGCGACGGATTTTGCCTATGTCGGTGCCCCAAATACAACGGTTGAGATGGGGCAGCGAAACGGCGTGGTCTTCGGTGAAATGTGGATTCCGGTGGTTAGAAAATAGAGTGCTCATAGAGACTGTCGATAATTTCGACAACTCGACAACTTGACAGTCTCTAGCGACACACTTTTTCATCCACGATGCGTAAGCAACGCCTTCAGGCTGGTGTGGTGCCATAGCTCTCCCGCGTCTCTCAGGTTCTCAAATAACGCGTTCGCAACTCGCTATTTCATCCGCTGAGATGGATAACACGCTCACAGCGCGCTATTTAGCCTAGGATAAGCTGAGAGGAGATAACGCGCTCGCAGAGACTGTCGATTAACTACGCGAGATGCCGTTCGCCATTTTCGAAGATTATATCTGTATTACTCGTTATTTCTACGTAAATCTCGTGTTTTCTGGTATAATTGAGGTATCCGAGATTACGGGGAGTTGGAGAAATGAACGGGGTAAAGTACAAGAACTTTGAGCAAGCCTCCTTCGAGGACATCATGGTGTATTCAGTCATACCACCTCATCCATTCTGGGATGCAGTGGCGAAATACATTGATTTCTCGTTCGCGGATAAGCTCTGTGCTCCCTTGTACTCACCCATCGGCCAACACCCGTATGCCCCGTCCTTGAAACTTAAAATCCATCTCGTACAGCGGTACTACAACATTTCCGACCGTGAGATGGAGCTAAAGATCGTCGGTGATATCTTCATTAAGCGATTTTTAGGTGTACCGATCTCACTCGCAAAGTTTGACCACAGCACAATTGCGCTGGACAGGAGTCGGCTTGGCGCGGATATATTCCATGCCTGTCACGTGAATATCCTCGCTCAGGCACTGAACCTCGGCATGTGGGGACAAGATGATGACCGCTGGTTGGTAGATGCGTTCCACACGCATGCCAATGTTGCTACGCCAAGTGTATATGAGCTCATTCAACAAGCGGCTCAAAAGCTTGTGCGTTACTTGAAGCGTCATAACCCAGCGCGTTACGAAAAATTGAAGGAGAACATGGATGTGGGGGCATTCTTTCGCAAACTCAAGCGTGAGGTGCAGGGCAGCGAAAGAAATCTCGCCTTCAGCAATCTATGTGTTTTGGCGTTCAGTTTAGTGGCATGGCTGGAACGTGCGGACACCGACGACATGGATACCCAGTGGAAAAACGACAATGAGCAGGAAACAGCCAAGCAACAACGCGAGGTGCTCCTGCGTATTTTACGTGAGAACGTTACTCCGAAGCTCCCTGACGAAAACCAGTCTCCTTCATCTGAGAATGTGGAACCACAGAAAGAGGATATTCAGTACGTTGAACAGGACAAAAATAACAAGCCCTCCGACCGTGTAGTGAGTGCACATGACCCAGAAGTACGTGTTGGGCACAAGTCCAAAAAGCTGGCGTTTATTGGCGATAAGACACAAGTCGTGGAGTCGGCCAACTCTCACCTAGTCCTCAATGCGGAGCCTATCCCTGGTAATGAAGTAGATGGAATTGCACTGGAGTCGGTTGTAAAGGCTGTGGTGGATGAGTTCGACAAGCGTCCCAAGGAAGTAGTGGCAGACTCAGCTTACGGAAATGCTGAGAATCGCGACAAGCTCTCCAAGGAACTACATATCCTTCTAACGGCACCGTTGCCCAAATTCACGAACCCGTCCGGAAAGGCATTTCGAGCTGAAGACTTCACATACATACCGGAACGTGACGTGGTCGTGTGTCCTGGTGGGTACACGTCAGTCCGAAAGAACCACATTAAGCAATCTAAGGGTACACAACATGGATTTGCTGAAGAGGATTGCACAGCATGCCCTTTACGTGCGCAGTGCACCGACCATGCAAAGGGACGTACTGTGTTCGTGAGTGACTACTGGGAACTGATTCAGGAGGCAAAGAAGTACAATGCGAGCCAGGAGGGTCAAGAGGCACTTCGAGCTCGATACGAAATTGAGCGCACCAATAACGAAATGAAACGTCACCACGGACTCGGAAAGCCCCGAACCCGTGGTCGTAGCAAGTTGCGGATCGACGTTAAGATTACCTCTATGGTGGTCAATGTAAAGGTAATGGTGAAGGAGTTATTGAACCGAGGTAAGCCGTTAGAGGCCCCCGTCTGCCTTTAAAGTGGAAAAGGAAGCAAAAATGGAGGAATTGAGCGTGGGAAACCCAAGGTTAGCAACCAAAATTCAACCATTTGTATCCAATTACCTTCAAAAAATTCCCTAACAAAGGAAAACAGGAGCCTTACGGCTCCTGTTAATAGACACTCTCTCGCAGCGCGTTATTATGCGAAAGAACTTCAGATAGTGATTTGAGAACGCGATATGTCCAGGCTCGGAGAGTTAACGCGCCCACAACGCGCTATTTTTCGGGTGCCTTGTCAAGTTGGCGCCCAGTAACGCGTTTTGGAAGCGTTATTTCCGCTTGAACGCGGATCAGGGGGAAAGGGGACGATGCAGCGGATCTCACCAAATGACCGGAAATGTCACAGAACGCCCGTGTCGGACACAATAAGGTTTTCACGACCACTGTGTAAGCCCGAGACTCGGCACATCACTCCTCAGGGTCCAATATACTGACTCAGAGGAGGTACAACAGGTGATCATGCTCGTGTTATACGACACTGACGATTTGGGCATATTTGCACAAACCCGAATTGAATTTGGCTTTGGACAGCCTGTGATGAAAAATTTCAACATTCTTCCTCTCAACGTCCGCACTGTTCCAGTTCGGAAGAGACAGCAAGTCATTCGTGGATGCATTGACAAAACCGATTTTATCGCTTTTGGTGTTGGCACGTACACGTTTATGCGTCACTGGGCACATTTTGCCATGATATATGGATTCACGAAAAATCGGCCGATGCTGGCAGGTAGTTCAGTCAATATTCGGGATGGATGGAGTCAAGAGATCACCGCGGGTCCGAGTCCCTTCACCAGACCTAAATGGGAAATAGTCGGCCCCAACATCCGCCTTTATACGCTCGATCCAGTGTTTGAAGTTGTATGGCAGTTTCGACGGAGTATTCCCCAAGATTCTGTACGTTACCGGCTGGAGGGAAAGACTGGCCTCTTTGAAGAAATCGCCCCCATGTATGACTGTGTGTACGATAATCCCAATGCCAATGCATTTGCGTGGGTAGAAAAATCAATCTGGTTGGCTGGGCTTTAGGAAACGGTTGCCAACCGCTGCGGGTCTAAGTCACTATGTGCACCCACCGTCACACCGCTTTGAACGTGCACATAGAGTGTCCAAAACGACTCGATACGAAGAGGTGTTTGACATGCCAGACGATATCCCGAAATGGGAACGACACGTTCATCAGGCTGTAATCGCATTTGTCGGGATTAACATCATGTGGATGTTCTTAAGAAAAGCTACGACGAACAATGCCACTGTCGAGGGCGCCCGCGAGAGCAAGGAAGCAAGAGTGACAAGAGGGGCACGAGCAACAAGGGCTACACGAGCAACAAGAGAACCACCAGGAGCATGAGGAGCATTGAAGACCAATACGTCAACGCTTCAAGAATGCTTTCTGAATGAGATTTTAGCCCGAGCCCCCTGGGCCTCCTACGTCCCCATCGTGTTCCCCTTGCCCATTTTCAAGCACCCTTTGAACCATTTCCGGCAGCACCTTCATCCGAAAGGTATCCGCAAGAATACTGAAACCGATAAGTCCGCCACGTTCCAACAGCAGAGCCTCGATTCGGGCTTGTTGTGCAACGAGCATCCCGCCAATAATCACGCCAATCCAGTACAATTTTGCGTTCATCTGAGGTAAGGTCAATTGGCTCGGGTCAACGCGTCGAGTTCGCTGAAGCGGAGCAGCAGAGGTAAAGAAGCGCATTTGAAGATACCTGTCTAAACCGACGGCTGTCAAAACAAACGGAAGCTTTCTCACAATCAGGCCGACTCCGATGGCAAGGTTGAGCAACATCACAACAGCAGTCCGATACCGAAAAGATGACGTGTCATCCTTGAGCAGGCGTTGGAGCGCTTTAAATCGAAACCACTTTGAGCCGATGGTCCAGACCATGGTCGAACCGGCTACGCTTGATTCGAGGATATGGGCTTCCCCGGTCAGCAACAAATAAGCCAGCAGGGCCTCAATGCGCAAATAAGCCTCCGCCGCGATTCCGGTACTTGGGCGATGAAGATATGGAGGAATGCCAGATGTGAGGCGCCAGAATATTGGTCCGCGAACGGTAAACGTAAATTCTCCCTTCGAGACGCCGATAATGCCCACATCAAGGTACCCGAGAATGAGACCAAATGCGCCAATCTTCTCGGCATCCTTGATGACCAGCCCAAGTATTCGTCTGTTCTTTGTGCTCTGTGTCCCGCGTGTGTTTGTTTTGTTTGTTGTCATGGTGAACCTTCTGCTTTTTTCGTGGATTGCTCCACGTTTTGTTCGATTGTCCATTCCCAACCGGGGCGCAGATTTAACAAGGCATATCCAGCAAGAATGCCCACACCAATCAATCCGACGACTCCTGCTGTGTCCCGTATGATTCGGACGAGTTTCCCCTCCCTGTATTCGACTGTCTTTTTGCCCATTTACACCACCGGCCCATTAGGTTGGCATAAAGTAGAAAAAGAAAAACAGTGCTGCGGCGGTCACCAACAAAATCAGGTCGTGACTAATCTCCCGTTTGGTAAGATTGGTTTCCATCTTCATCCACCCTAACGTTGTGAATGTTCGCGGAGGAGCGCTTTACTGTGGATACCCGTTTCAGCCAGTTAGTTTGTTATGTGTCGTCCTCGTCCGGGGGCCTTCTGCCCATGAACAGGAAGATTGTGTAGAGTGCAAATACTGTAAAGACAATTGCGGCATCGTGGAGCACATTTCCTGGATTGTGTTCAGCCTCGTAGACGGCTTGCCGCCGCTCCTGTTCCCTCGTCCGCAGTTGTTTCGAAGCCTCCACTTCAAGCCCTCCCCATATAGCATATGGAATCCTTGATAAAGTGATTAGATGGTTTTCCCAATCAAGCATATTTGGGTAACTGTGGCATTCGTGCCGGGCGAGGTACACATATTGTGCTGTAGGAGGTAAACCACGATGCTGCGTGAACCGTTAACTGACACGTCCCCTGTGGTGACTAAAGCGAGGTCCGCATTTGGGGTTCTGGCTGCGTTTGGAATGATGGCCGTCACAGCAAGGGTGTTTTGGCGACAATGGCGCAAGGAGAGGAGTTCGGGATGACCATGAGTGGGAAACCTGCGAGGTGGTATAAACTTGGCCTGTTACTTCTGCTCTTTGGCGCCACACCGCTCTTGTACAAGTTTGGTTATGCAAATCCCCCGGTTGTGAAGGGGACGACCCGGTCCGAGTAGTGGTTGCCGTGGTGTCGACCCCTTATCCTGTCGACTGTGAACGCGGATTTTTTGAAAACGACTGTCGAATGGTCAGAAGCACCGGTATGCAAAGCAATGTCACGATGAAATACGCCGGGGTGGCAAAAGTGATGAATTCAGCCACGGCATTTGTGTCTGGGAACAGAAACATGCTTGCGGCCCATGCGGCCAGGGCGCCTGTCCAGACAATAACCCTGTAGCTCGAAAGATGAAACAGTTCTTCGAGAGCCTTACAAAATGCGTAATGAAACACGGCGAGTTTGATGTAGATGGTCGATAACACACCCATCACGTAAAATGTATCCAGTCTTTCGATGAACTCGCCGACTGAGATAGACCGGATGACCTCTAAAATTGGATAAGTCAGTTCTCCAACGGAACTGCCAAGGACTGCAATCACAACAACTTCAATGAGAACCAGAGCAATGACGACGAAAAAAAGGGTGATGATGAGATCTCTACCCAGAGTTTTGCGGCTGTTCAGGTCTTGGACGATTTGCACAATCACGAGCGGCTCGAGGGCATACGTGATGCTCGGAACAACAGACCCTCGCAGGATGGGCCTCCAGCCGTCGGCTAATGTTGGAAACAATGAGTCAAGGTGCATATCCATGATACTGAACAGTACCACTGCTGTTGTCACAATGAGTGCAAGGGGCGCCAGGAACTCACCAAAAGAACCGATAGACTTGATGCCTTTATGCACCCCATACGAGATCGGGAACACCAACATCGAAGAAACGAGCGGAACAGGTGTATCAGGATACACCGTCGTGCCCATAAACTCCGTCAGTTCACGCCAGACCGTGGCCGTGATGATGAATAGGCACAGTGTGTACCAGACGCCAATTCCTCCGCCGATAAACAATCCAAACGATTGGCGAAGGCTTTGAATCAGGTTCCCTTGGTTAAAGCGCGCGTAGACAACCGCCACAATCACCATTGTGAGTCCTGGGAGAGGGAGAAACAAGGGTGACAGCCATCCGTCTCTAGTCGTAAAGTGACCAATTGCAAACGGGATGGCCAAAATCCCAGTGCCCATAATTGTCCAAAACATTAGAAGCAGGGTTTCGATTCGGGTCAGTTTATTTGGCATCGTACTCCCCATTGTTCAACTGGTTTACAGAGTTCCCCACACCTTACTCCCTTACATCTTGTGGTAAAATCAAACGTTTATACATACATCTGCACTTGGCGGGAGACAATTACTGTAAGTCACAACGGCAGGTGAGACGTGTGATTCGAAAACGGTCCAAAAAACAGTTACAGGAGCGGATTGACAGCCTGACTTCGCTAGCACCGCAAAGAGAATCGACGGTTCCTGAGGATTTTTCTGAGTACGAACGCGAACTGCGGGAGACTTGGAATCACTGCGACGACCTGAGAATTGCCGTTTTCCGAATGGGATTGTCAAAGCTGTTAGTCGCGTGGTTGGACGGGCTCGTCGATCGACATGCAATGCAAGTCGCGGTCTTGGACCGGCTGACTGCGGCCGAACTCGGGACTGAGGGAATTTTGCAGTTGGAACCGCTGCTTGTGGGCGCTCCAATTACGTATTGCAACACGATGGGGGCGATTCATCGCAGCATCAGCGATGGACACGTGGTCATCTTCCTGGAGGGGAGGCATCAGGCCCTCAGTATCGACTTGACGAACTTGCCCGGCAGGGCGGTCGAGTCTTCTCAGAACGAACCGAGCATTGAAGGGCCGCAAGAAGCGTTTGTCGAGACCTTCAACATGAACATTGCCATGGTCAGAAAACGGTTGAAAAGTCCACGATTCAAGGTTGAGACAAGAAGGATAGGTAAGGTGACCGACACTCCAGTTGCCATATTGTATATCGAAGGTATTGTCGACCCGAAGTTGGTTGTTGAGATTCGGGAGCGCCTGAGTCGAATTCAAATTGACTCCATTTTGGACGTGAACTATGTGCGTGAAATGATTCGGGATTCGCCGTTGTCGCTGTTTCCAACGACAGAGTCGACAGAGCGCCCTGACAAAGTTACGGCGGCTATTTTACAGGGCCGAATCGGCATTATCGTCCATGGCGCCACGCACACGCTGCTTTTGCCTGCGGTGTTTGTACAATATCTGATTGCCTCAGAGGACAGCTATTCAAACTTCTATCTGGCAACAGGACTTCGGATGTTGCGCCACGTTATGTTCTGGACGTCGGTGGTTTTGCCTGCGTTATATGTATCACTGCTGTCCTATCACCAAGACCTGATTCCGACTCCACTGCTCATCAGCCTTGAAGGACAACATGAAGGCATTCCCTTTCCGACGTTCTTCGAGGCGTTTCTGATGCAATTCTTTTTTGAAGCACTGCGCGAGGCAGGTCAAAGACTGCCGCGAGCTGTCGGTCAGTCCGTTAGTATTGTTGGCGGTCTCGTCATCGGTGACGCGGCTGTGAATGCGGGCATCGTTTCGCCAGGAATGGTCATTGTGGTCGCATCAACAGGCATCGCGTCATTTACAATCGCTTCGTACACGCTTGTCAACACGAGTCGGGTCTTGCAGTTCTGTTTTTTGGCTTCAGCGGCGTTGATGGGATTATACGGGGTTGTTTTACTGGGGATTATCGTCATCACGCATATGGTATCGCTTCGGTCTTTGGGGGTCCCGTACATGAGTCCTTATGCGCCCCTATCTTTGCCGGACATGAAGGACACCATTCTGCGAGCTCCGTGGTGGATGATAAAGACGAGACCAATGATTTTCTCGCCGAGGGATGTGGTCAGAAACAGAACGCCGGAACCTGGTCCAGAAGCAGGGGAGTAGCATGGCTTCAAGAGTGCGAATGATGTCGCGAATCTGGCGCTGGTTATTGGCCATCTATTTTGTAATGCCGCTCACGGGCTGTACGCGAGACCTTGTAGAGGTAGACAAGATTAACGTGGTATTGGGTTTTGGCGTCGACTTAGTCGGAGACAATGTTCGAGTCAGTGCTCAAATTGTGCTGCCGCAAGGTATGAAAAGCAATAACCCGGACAATCCGAGCAAGAACCAGTTTTTGCTCGAAGAAGCGATAGCCAAGACACTCGAACAAGCGATGGACGAGCTAGAGGCCAAACTGCCGAGGCATATCTACCTCCCTCACAACACTTTGGTTCTTTACGGCAACTCATACGCCGAGAAAGGACTGGCCCGTTCCTTCGATTTTCTCGAGCGGGACAGAGATTACAGACGGAACGAATTGTTGCTCGTCACCTCCGGTGAAGCACGTGACGTACTGAAACAAAACGCTTTGCCAGACAGCATTAATGTCCTCGCGATTCGCCAGCTAATTCAGCAGTTTAGTGAGAAGTCCATTATTGTGGAAAGCGAGCAATTGCGCGTGATTCGGGAGTTTCTGGAGGCTTCCCATTCGCCAATTTTGACAGTGGTGGACGTTGGCCCAAACGGGCAGCCAAATGTTACTGGTGTTGGACTGTTCCGTGGCTCCAAGTTGATAAGGATTCTTGATATGAATCAGACAACCGGACTTCTTTGGGTCACAGGTCCAATGCACAACATCTTGCTCAATGTTCCCTGTGAATCGGGGCAAGGCGGGGGCGTAGAATCGGGTTCCGTGTCCGGATCAGACACCACAACGGGCGGAAGTCCTGCCAGAGACGCAGGGTCTGGGTCTACATTTCGAGTACTCTCTTCGAATGTGAACGTGACCCCTATCGTGAAGAGTGGACAGCTGTCTTACCAAGTCAAGGTGCGTGGAAAAGCTGAATTGGTTCGGTTGTGCCAGGGTGAGAGCATGGATGAGAAGACATTGAAGCGACTTGAAGCGAGCTTGGAGGGTAACGTGAAGCAGCAGATTGAGACTTCGATGAAGATTGTGCAGGAATCAAAATCGGATGCCGTCCAATTTGGGACAAACCTGTTTCGCTCGAATCCAACTGTCTGGCGCAAATACGCATCAAATTGGGATGACATCTTTTCCAACCTGAAAATCTCCTACGACGTCCAGTTTCATCTCCTTCGGACTGGGCTGACGGCATCTAGCCCCACATCGGAGTTTTCTAGGGAGCAACTCCCGCCGAAAGCAGGAAGAGAGCAGCTCGTCAAATGACAGGGAAACGTGGAGAACAGATGGGGTGTATGGTATGACATGGATTGCGGTTTTTTTCGTCGCTGGTACGATTGCCCACTGGGTGGTTGTCAAGCCAAAACACAAGCTACAGGATTGGCTCGTTCAGATTGCATTGCTCACTATGGGGGTGGCATTCTCGGTTCTAGTAGACCTTGATATCTGGCCAAATCTAGACCCTTTGTTGCCGCTGAAGGCAATTTTCATGCCGATGACACAATGGATTTATAACCACGTCTAGTTCAAAAGGGGCATTGGTGTGACGAAAATATCCAGAACCCAGTTGTTCTTTATGCTGATATGGGTCATTCTTGGCACAGGTTTGATGAGCATTCCACTCACTATCGCACGCTTCTCCGCGCGTGGGGGATGGATTGTGGCCCTGTTTTTCATCGTAGGTGCATTGACTGCTCTTTTCACTACGTGGGTTGTAAACAAAAATTTCCCGAGTATATCCTTTCTGCAGGCACTGAATGTCGTATACGGACCCTGGGTGGGGCGTCTGTTGGCGCTGATTGGTTTACTCTGGGTTTACTTATTTCTCTGTATGGTCCTTCGCGAGTTAAATCTTTTTGTTGAGATGACAATTTTGCCGAAAACACCGCTCTACTGGATTAGTGCACTTGGCCTCGTTCCTGTCGCTTATGCCGTATACCAAGGCCTTGAGAGCGTTGCAAGAGTCACCGAGTTGTTTTCAATAGTAATGCTGCCCATCATTGTTGTGCTGATGATTCTCCCGCTGAACGTAGCCGACCTTCATTTGTTACGGCCCTTCATTGCCGGAGGGTGGGATCCGATTTTCCGGGCTGCTCTCACTCCCGATGTCTCCTTTGCACTTGAATTCACCATCGCAATTTACTTGCTCGGCGACCTTGCGGTTCGTGAAAAGGTACACTGGGATATCTTAAAAGCTGCACTTGTCGTTACGTTCATTCTATGTGTCATGGAAGTTCTGATTATTGCAGTGCTCGGGCCGGCAGCTGATTACTTTACATTCCCGTCCTTGGAAGTCATTCGCAGCATTCGCTATGGACAGTTTATTGAACGCCTCGACACAGCACTCGTTCTTATCATCTTGACGATGATGTTCGTCAAGTTAGCCACATTTCACTATGTCTTTTGTGACCTGCTCCGCTACGTATTCACTTTGAGTTCCATACGCGTTGTCGCATTCGCGGGGGTTGTCCCCGTATGGGCGGGAAGTGTCCTTTTCTGGAAAAACTCCGTCGCTCTTCATAACTACATGATGTTTGTTACACCGACACTGTTTGTTGTGGTGCTTCAGGGGATTCCCTGGCTTACCGTCGCCATCTGGCCGCTCAAGAAAAAGTTTTCGTCCGCTTCATCCTGAAATTTCAGGGCAACGCATGGTATCCAAACTTAGAATAAAGACCTATACCCCTCGTGCTTCCGTTGCATAATCTAGATGAAGAAACGTGGACGGAGGGCGTGACGATGCCAAAAATGGACCTTAAGGAATGGCAAAAAGCCGAAGAAGCTGCGCGACACAGCCTGTTTGTATTTCTTATCCTTCTAACTTTGGTGAACCTCGACATCATGGCGCGAAAGAGCAAGCGGGAGCAGGAGAGGGCTACCCAAACTTGGGTTGCCTGGGGTGTGACATTTGTACTTTTGGCCTTCTTTATCATCAGCCCAGAACAGCAATTGCTTCAATCCCGTGCGACAACGTGATGAAATCTAATCGGGTTTGATAAGAAATCTATTAGACTTCCGATTGAAATATTGTTTTAGAATACATAGTTCGATATGATGGCGGTATAGGTGATGGAGCTCACCTCAACCGCCGACAAAGGGCTAATGGCTCCTGTGGATGACGAAGTCCGTCCGCAGGGGCCTTTTCTGTGTCAGAGGTGACTTGGTGCGCGCGGGATTGCTTTAACACCGGATCTTCGAGAGTTAGGTAGGCCAGTTGCTCGGCAGCGCATACCTCGACAGTGAGTGGGCCAACGGCGGGCCAGAGCTTACTTCGACTGTTAGGTGGCCAGTTGCTGCGTAGAGCATACTTCAACAGCGGATGGGCCAAGGTACCAACAGGCATCTAAGCTGCAACGGGAAGGGGAGTCATGACTGCTGATGAATCGAATTGCGATTGTCTTAGGGGGACTCGCGGGGGGGCTCTTCCGCTACATGTTTGAGACATTGGTTCCAACGCCGATGTCGTTGCCGTTTGGAACGCTTATGGTCAATCTTCTCGGCTGCTTCCTACTTGGATTCATATACTTCATCGCCGATGAACGGGAATGGCCGTCTTGGCTGCGGCTCGGTCTTGGCACAGGGTTCGTCGGTGCGTTCACCACCTTTTCTACTTTTAGTCTAGAATTGTCCGAACTAAGCGGTTCACATATTCTCTGGGCGGCTATTTACGCGCTGGTCAGCATGGTCGGTGGACTGTCGTTTGTCATGCTTGGCGAGTGGACAGGCAGTGTCGTCCTCGGTAAACGCATCGCGACGGAGGAAGCCTACTCATGAGTCTCTTGCCTGCCATCCTAGTCAGCTTGGGGGCTGCTCTCGGCTCACTATCGCGTTATGGTGTGGGACGAGCCATATCAGCACGGACGAAAGGTGATTTTCCTTGGGGGACGTGGCTTATCAACCTCTTTGGCACGTTTTTACTCGGGGTATTCTTTCGTGAACTGGAAAGCGCACATCACGAACTCGATTGGTGGATGCTGCTCGGGACTGGTCTGTGCGGAGGATTTACGACGTTCTCGACGATGTCAGTTGAAGCAAGGCAGTTACTGCGTACACGAAAAGGGCTGGCTGTCTTGTACCTGGGGAGTTCGCTTGTGCTCGGGTTTCTCATTGCGTACGCCACAAAGTAGACGTAACCGTTCAGCAAAAGCTAATGTACCTGCAAGGTGCAACTTTCGAAGTGCAGCTTACAAAGTGCGTCGTCACGGCAGAGCCGCCTTGCCTTCGCAGCGATGACATAAGCTGGTCATAGTCCCGAATCTTGAAACGAAATCTGTAACGAAATCGTCAGGTGTTACGAGTCTCTTGTGCCTACAAAGACTCGAATAAGTTTTGGGAGGTTATGTATGTGCGCATCAACAGACGTCTCATTGCTTTCGCTGCGGCTGGTGCCTTAATGTCCAGTCTCTCACCCATGTCTGTGCAGGCTGCAACATACCCCATGCGGACAACCAAGATTGAGCTCAACTCGATGCCGTTGTCAAATCCCTCCGGATTCACCTATCAACAGACCACCTTCATGCCTTTATACTACGTGCAACAGTTGCTGAACAAATTACAGATAGTAAACACTTGGGACGGCACAACTTGGAACATTACGACTCCATTCCCGAATCAACCCACTTTTACGCTCAAGACCAACACTGGCCCGATGGGGATTGTCGTCAATCAGAAGGGTTTTGCACTTCATGTCAACAAAGTGGTGACGATTGACCCGGCATCGCACAAGAATACAACATTCATCCCCATTTGGTACATAAAAGAGGCCCTGCAGGCCGTTGGCCTCACAAGCGACTGGAGTGGAACTGTGTGGAATGTGCAAGCAACGTACACCGCCTACGACAAGACGGGAAAGCTGCTCGGGGTGTTCACGAATCTGTCCGATGCAGAGACAGCGCTGCTTGATTTTCCGGGTGGCGAGGTCAAGGATGATAAGGGAAATGTCGTCTTTACGGAGGACTCCTTTAAAAATGTCGACCTCCGATATCCGGCTCCAGCAAACCTCAATGCAGCCACTCTAAACGCATATTTAAGCAGTCACAGCACCGTCATGGCCGGGCTCGGACAGGTTTTTATGGACGCAGAGCAAACATACGGTGTCGATGCAAACTATCTTGTCTCTCATGCAATCGAAGAGACAGGCAGTAACGGGAACTTTAGCAGCATCGCACAAGCTAAGAACAACTTGTATGGCTACGGTGCTTACGATGCGAATGCAGCAAGTGATGCCGGTACATTTCCAAGTGAGGCGTATGCGATTTTGTTTCAGGCGTGGGAGGTCCGCAATAACTACTTGAATCCAGGGGCTTCAAACTACACGACGCCGACTCTTGATGGAATGGCGCAAAACTATGCATCGGATCCCAATTGGGCAAACAAGGTCAACAACCTCATGGACCAACTTGCCATTGACCTCAACGATAACATCACCAGCTATGAGCAATACTCGCCAGCGAATCAACCGGTTCCGCCAGCAGGAAGTGCGGTCATTCCTGTGTACTTAATGAACGGGGCGATGGGCACTGTAACAGCTGACCCGTATTATGGAGCCAGCTTGCCGGTGTTTACAGACGGAGGTGCAGGACATCAGCACATGTTTGTACGGGAGCTCCAACTGGGAGACCAGGGCGATGACGTCCAAACACTGCAAAAGGCCCTGAATGGCGCTGAAAATGCGGGGCTGACAACGGACGGTATTTTTGGTGCGAAGACACAATCGGCGTTGATTGAATACCAAAGCGCACATGGGCTTGCGCCAACGGGCGTATGTGATTTTCAGCTCTGGAATGACATCCTAAACCTCACCGATTCGGCGGGGACAGTGAGCAGTTCAGAGTCCGTCAGCATTGACGGAATTGTCGAAGGAATGGCGGGTGGTGCTGTCACCGAGTGGTACCATATTGCGAACCTTGGCTGGGTAAACGCAAGCGACGTAAACCTTACCAACGTCTATCGGGTGACGGTTCCTTCGTTGCAGTCTGCAACCGGCGTCAATGTAGCGGTGACAGATGCGGCAGGAAACAGCGTCGGTACACTACACGCGGGTGATTACGTGGTGTCAGCCAATCCTTCCCCCGTGAGCGGGAAAATCGCGGTTCAGTTCGTCAGCGCGACGAGTGCACCTGTGAGCGGATATATGAACGCCACGGACGCAACATTGACACAAGTTTCACACTGATTTGTCTCTCTGTCTGCGAGACATCTGCCTCGGTTGAGGGGCTTGCAGTCTGTGTCATAATGAGACTATTGATGTCTCGTGAAGGGAGTTCACCATGAGTACGATTCTCGAAGACTTGGAATACAGGGGTTTATTGTTTCAAATTACCGACAGGGATGAGCTTGAGAAGCTCCTTGCCGACAAGTCTGTCTCACTTTACGTGGGGTTCGATCCGACAGCGGACAGCCTCCACATTGGCAGTTTGATTCCCATCCTAACGCTTCGGCGCTTTCAACTTGCAGGGCATAAGCCGATTGCTCTTGTCGGCGGCGCCACAGGGCTTATCGGCGACCCGAGCGGCCGGAAGTCTGAGCGCACTCTAAACGCTCCGGAAGTGGTACATGGCTGGACAGAGAAAATCAAACAGCAGTTGTCCGCCTTCATCGATTTTGAGGCAGAGGCGAACCCGGGGGTTGTCGTGAACAACCTCGATTGGTCTCGTCCGATGACTGTGATTGAATTTCTGCGCGACATCGGAAAAAACTTCAGTATCAATACGATGCTCTCACGGGAGTCGGTGTCGGCCCGACTCGAGTCCGGCATCTCGTTTACGGAGTTTAGTTACATGTTGCTTCAATCCAACGACTTTCTCGAATTGTTCCGCCGCCACGAGTGTGTGTTGCAACTCGGCGGATCGGATCAGTGGGGGAATATTGTCGGTGGCATTGACCTGAATTCGGGTACTTGGCGAGCAGGCATATGGACTGACAGTGCCGCTTGTAACGAAATCGGACGGGACGAAGTTTGGCAAGACGGAATCCGGAGCGGTCTGGCTGGACCCTGAAAAGACATCGCCGTACCAGTTCTATCAGTTCTGGTTGAACACCGGAGATGACGATGTTGTCCGCTTTCTCAAGTATTTCACGTTCCTTTCACGTGAACAGATTGAAGAGCTTGCCCATGAGGTTGAGACAAACCCAGGCGCACGAAAGGCTCAACGCGTACTCGCCCAGGAAGTCACGTCGCTTGTGCACGGAGAAGCGGAGACAAATCGCGCGATTCATTTATCCAATGTGCTGTTCAGTGGGGATATCGAGGGTCTGTCGGTCTCTGAACTCGAAGACGTGTTTCAAGGGGTACCTTCAACTGTCGTTCAAAGTGACCATCCCCGCGACGTTGTGTCGCTTTTAATTGCAGCGGGCGCCTGCCCATCGAAGCGGCAAGCGAGAGAGGATATCACAAGTGGAGCCATCAGCGTGAACGGAAGAAAAGTGACCGATGTGGAGCGCACATTCGGTTTAGAGGACATGATTGGTGGTCAGTACCTGGTGATTCGGCGCGGCAAGAAAAAATACTTTCTGCTGAAGTTCCAGTAAGACAACCATCACGTTCAATCGCAGATATATATTTGTGCGGCCGCTCTTCGTATCATCGGAGCGGCTTTTTCATTTTGTGGGCAGCGAAGGAATTCTCACCTGTTGTTGACGGCTCATTCGGTACAGAGTGGATTTGCGGTATCGCGTGTAATAATTGGCAAACTGCGCCATCCTATAATCCATACCATGCATGAAGACTTTTCACATCCATGGATTGCATGGATTCAAACAGCAAATATTGGGAGGAATAGACGTGAAGTGGAGAAATTGGCTGTCCGCAGTGATTGGCGCCTGGTTATTGGTGTCACCGTGGTTTCTGGGGCTTCACAACCAGATACAAGCAACAAATGCCACCGTTCTCGTTGGATTGATTCAGGCTGTCGTGTCGATTTGGGCTGCACTTACAGTCCGCTTACAGAGCTGGAAGACATGGCAGAACTGGGTGGCCTTTCTGTGCGGAGCCTGGTTTTTCGTTCAGCCGTTCCTTGGACATTACGAACTCGGCCAATACTATGCAACGGTGGCTGCTGGCCTGTTGACGATTCTCGTCAACATGTGGAGCTTAATTGACAACCACGAAGCCAGACAGAGCGGAGACAAGGCACCGGCATAAGCCGTCAAATTGGGTAGGGCACGAGCGGAGATGGAGATGGAGATGGAGATGGAGATAACGCTTCGCAAACGCGTTATTGGACGCCAACTCGTCGTGACGCTCCACAAATAGCGCGTTGTGGGCGCGTTAACCCTCCATGGGTGGAGATAACGCGTTCTCGAATCACTATTTGAACTCCCTTTGAATAATAACGCGCAGCGAGCGCGTTATCTCCTTCTGCGGAGCTCATCCCAGGATGAATAGCGCGCTATGCGTGTTATCCATCTAAGCGGATGAAATGGCGAGTTGGAAAGAGCCTGAAGGCTTCGCAGACCTGCGAAGCCTTCTTTGTTTCAATAATGCGCTACAGGGCGGGGACTTACTGTTTTGTGGATTTGCTAAAGATAGCGATTTACAATTTGCTCAATTTCATTAATGGCTTCAAGGGGCAGTGTCTTGATGCGTTCTGTCATGCCAACAATCCGCTGCAACTGCTCTGATGTGACTTGACCGCGGACGAGGTTCATGCGACGACGTTTTTCGTGGACCTGATTGGCCGTGACACCGTACATCTGTGCAATCTGTACATCTGACAACCCCTGATTCCACGACAGGTCCATGAGATCCTGACGGGAAATGAGATTAAAGTTGTTTACATTCATTTTTGAACCCCCATCTTCAACAAGTTGCCTCGATTACAGTGTGTGGCACATGCACCAAAATATGCATGATGAGCATTTTTACACCGTTCCACCATTTTTACACCTGGCCACTAGGGATGCGCACATGCGGGCTACACGTGCTGCAGGCACTACTAGGTGCGAGTTCACAAAACTGCTTAGCTGGGAACGTCTGTGAACTAGTACCGCGCGCAATCATAAACCATCCTGATTGTTCTCCAATCTTGGGACGACACCAACGATAATAAGGTTGTAACCACACGGAAGTATATGGTTTCACAGCTTTGCAAAAGGAGAGGGGCTGGTATCATGTTCACCGAATTTCTGAGAAAGAATGTGTGGGCTGCAGGCATCCTCACAATTCTTCGTGTCTATTTGGGATGGGGGTTTTTGACTGCAGGATGGGAGAAGATTACAGGGGCGGAGCCATTTAGTGCGGCTGGTTTCCTGCAAGGTGCTGTTGCAAAACCCGTTTTTGTTACACACTCTACTGTCCTTGAGTACCCAAACTACGTAGCCTTTTTAAAGAGCTTTGCAATACCGAATGTTGGGTTGTTCAATTTTCTGGTACCGTGGGGTGAACTGTTTGTTGGGATTGGCCTTATCACCGGGACGCTGACAACGGCGGCGGTTTTCTTTGGGATGATGATGAACTTTGCTTACATGTTCGCAGGTACAATTTCCAGTAACCCATGGGATGTACTCATTGGTCTGTTCATCATCGTTGCAGGTTATAATGCCGGCAAATTTGGTGGCGACTACTGGGTCATTCCCTGGATTCGCCAGCACGTGACATCCTGGTTGCATCACGAAATAGAAATCGGCAGCGGCACGGGCGGCAAAGCGGTGCATTAACCGTCTGCAACAGGGGACAGTTGAGTTGTCACCCCAATGGAGAAAATCGGTTTCAGAGGGACAATCATCGCGTCGGTTCGGACCCTTGTGGGGTGTCTGAGCCGACTTTTTAATGCATTGACAGGACTGGCGTACTGTATTACTCTATTCACTAGAAACAAACTTATGTTTAGTAAGTAACTTTATAAAATGAAACATAGTTTGGGGCATCTGTTAAGCAATGAATCAAGAGGAGGAGGTTTTGTTATGCTGACCATATATCCAGCAGAGAGTCGGTACACATCTGACCATGGGTGGCTCAAAACATCTCATAGCTTTTCCTTCGCCGATTACTACGATCCTGCCAACATGGGATTCGGTCCGATGCGTGTGCTAAATGACGATATTGTACAACCGTCAAAGGGATTTGGCAGACATCCGCACCGCGAGATGGAAATTGTTTCTATCGTCTTGAAGGGCCAACTTGAGCATACAGACAGCACCGGAAGTACTGAAATCATTCGCAGCGGCGATGTACAGAGGATGAGTGCAGGCACTGGTGTGATTCACTCAGAAATGAATCCATCTCCAACTGAAGAAGTAAATTTTCTACAACTTTGGTTTGAACCCGAAGAGCGTGGTCTTACACCATCGTACGAGCAGGTGTCTTACAACAAGAGCGAATTGAAAGACCAGTTGCGCCCAATTGTTTCAAAGGAACTCGGCGACAATGTGGCTCATATTCACCAAGACATGACGATTTACCTGTCCGAACTGACTGCAGGAGGCTCACTCGATTTCGAGGGAAGTCCAAGTAGAAACGTCTTTCTATTCGTCATTGAGGGAGACATTCGCGTAGAGCACGAACACATCATGCACACGCGAGATTCGGCGCGCATCAGTGAGTTGGCATCTCTCAGGATAGAAAGTGATACGGGAGCATTTTTCATGTTGATTGACCTGCCTGCGTAATGACATGCTCCACAACAGCGGGATTGGCACGCCCACCGACCATGTCCACCGACCATGTCAACCGACCATGTCAACCGACCATGTCAACCGACCATGTCAACCGACCATGTCCACTGGCGATGCCCACCGGTGACCACACAGGTCGCCACACGTGGGAGAGTGCAGGAGCATAGCACACAACGACAACCTGCCAAAATGCAGGGGATAAAGGGAGGACTTCAAAATGATGCCGTCTTTGTTCATCGCGCACGGAGCACCACTGCTCGCCATCCAAGAAAACGAGTACACGGCTTTCCTCAGCCATCTGGGTAAGATGCTGGAGCGTCCGAAAGCCATTGTACTGTTTTCAGCGCATTGGGAGAGTCAAGCACAATGTGTGAGTTTTGTACCTGGCGTCTACGATACCATTTATGATTTTGGCGGTTTTCCCCCGGAAATGTATCAGATAAAGTACCCTGCGACAGGAGCGACAGAGATTGCACGGCAGGTGCAAGAACTCCTCCTGCAACAGGGGATTCCTGTCCAGACGGATGCCACACGCGGACTCGATCATGGTGCTTGGGTTGTGTTACGCCTTCTTTATCCGGATGCGGACATTCCGGTGGTCGCAATGTCGGTAAGTCCCGGCTTAGGTCCTGCGGATCAGTATCGCGTCGGCCAGGTTTTATCCAGTCTGCGTGAAGACGGAGTGCTCATCATCGGAAGCGGTGGAACCGTGCATAATCTTCGCGCCCTCCGCATGTCTGGCCAATCAGACACTGTTGATGACTGGGCAGCAGATTTTGACCATTGGTTAGCAGAGCACCTGACTGTTTGGGACCTCAAGTCACTATTTGACTATGATAGGCTTGCTCCAGGAGCACAGATGGCGGTACCGATTTTTGGCGATGAGCACTTTATTCCGCTGTTTTATGCGATGGGGGCAGCGGACGACTCACGCAAGGCAGAACTCCTTTACAGAGGATATCAATATGGGAATTTGAGTCACAGTATCTGGCAATTCGGCTAGACTTCCGCCAAGTCGTCATGGTACATTGACGGAGACTGAAGGGCACATCGCCAAGGCGTTGTGCCTTTTGTTTCGGAGGTAACGTCAATGTTTGTTGTACTCAAAAAATTAGGTTGGTTCTTTCGTCAGCATCGCAGGCGATATACCATCGCCCTCACACTGCTCCTTGTTCTGAATTTTGTTGAAGTGGCACCGCCTGATTTGGTTGGACGCGCGATTGACGCCATGAACCAGGGCTCCCTAACCATTCGGGGGCTCTTTACCACCATTGTCATTTACGCTGGACTGCTCGTTGTGAATTACGTGTTTGGCTTCACCTGGATGTACCAGTTGTTTGGCGGGGCAAACCTGTTGCAGCGAACCCTGCGCTATAGGCTTGTGAAACACTTTTTGCAGATGACGCCGACGTTTTTCGAACGCAGTCGGACAGGTGACCTCATGGCCAGGGCCACAAATGACCTCAATGCCGTCTCTGAAACCGCTGGCTTTGGTATCCTGACACTCATCGATTCAACGACGTTTTCGGCGACAATTCTTGTGACGATGGGCACTTTAATTAGCTGGAAACTGACGCTCGCTTCGTTACTGCCGCTTCCAATTATCGCGTACACCATGACAAAGTACGGAAAAGTGGTTCACGAGCGTTTCACCTTGGCTCAGGATGCTTTTGGCGACATGAACGATAGAGTGCTTGAGACGATTTCAGGGATTCGCGTGGTTCGGGCGTACGTGCAAGAGCGACGCGAACAAATGCGCTTTCGTGAAACGACAGAGGACGTCTATCGCAAAAATGTCTCCGTGGCGAAAATCGACTCGCTGTTTGAGCCCACCATCAAGTTGTTAGTTGGTCTTTCTTATTTGATTGGACTGGGATACGGGGCCTACATGGTGTTTCAGAGTCAACTGACACTTGGTCAACTGACAGCCTTTAACGTATATCTTGGGATGCTCATCTGGCCAATGTTGGCCATTGGAGAACTCATTAACATCATGCAGCGAGGCAATGCGTCTTTAGACCGAGTCGATGAGACGCTAGCTCATCCCGCAGACGTGAAGGACGTGGAACATCCACAAGCCGTTTTAATACCGCATGAAATAAGGTTTGAGAACCTGACCTTCCGTTACCCGTTGTCGGACTCGGATGCCCTTTGTCAGATGACGTTTCGTGTCATTCGCGGTCAAACGATTGGCATCGTAGGCAGAACCGGCAGTGGAAAATCAACGCTCATCCGCCAACTGCTGAGAGAGTATCCCCCTGCTAGAGCAGGCCAATTGCTTGTAGACGAAGTGCCCATCGAGCAGATATCGCTGTCGACGGTGCACGGCTGGCTCGGATATGTACCGCAAGACTCCATGCTGTTTTCAAAGACGGTGGAAGAGAACGTTCGCTTTGGGCGTTCGGATGCGACTGAAAGAGAGATTCACAGCGCACTCAACATGGCGGGCTTTCTCGGTGATATCCCGCAACTGCCTCATGGCCTCGACACACTTGTCGGGGAGCGGGGGGTGTCATTGTCGGGAGGGCAGAAACAACGCATCGCCCTTGCACGAGCGCTCGTTGTCGACCCGGAAATCCTTATTCTTGACGATGCGATGTCCGCTGTTGATGCGCGCACAGAGGCACATATCGTGGAAGCCATTCGGACAAATCGGCGGGAAAGAACAACCATCATCGCGACACATCGACTCAGCGCCGTTGAACACGCAGACTGGATTCTCGTGCTTGATGACGGACAGATTGTCGAAGAGGGCACTCACGACCAACTCATGGCACTTAATGGATGGTACAAGGCACAGTATCTGCGGCAGCAACTGGAAGAGGACAGTGTCGAGTCAGGGGGGCAGAAGGCATGAGTCAGAAGGACCATACGGCATCATCCTCGTCCGCATCAGAGACAGGACGCATTCGTATCACAAACCGATTGACACGCTATGCCCTACTCTATAAACGCTCCATCTTTCTCGCCTTATTGATGCTGGCGATTGCGGTGGCTGCAGACCTGACCGGTCCGTTTATTGCCAAGGCGATGATAGACAGACATATTGTTGGCATCGAGCGAACTTGGTACGAGATGAAGAGTAGTGGCCCAGACGTGGTGCCCTTTCGCGGTCAACTGTATGAGCGTTCAGATAAAGTTCCCGCTGGCGCAAGGCACGGTGCCGCGGTCACACTGATTCAGGCGGGGCGCAGTTTTTACTTCATTAATCAGGCATTACCGTACACGACGAGTCCCACGGTTGCCGATGGGAAATTGACGGTTCGTACCACGCATGCATCTCTTACGGTACCTGCCGTTCAACTCACTCGCAGCGAGTTATTTGCTTTCTATCGGCCTGAGATACCCCCTTTGTGGCGACTTGCAATGCTCTACTTCGGCTTAATCGTCGTCTCAGCCGGATTCACGTACGGGCAAAAGTATCTCTTGCAGGTTTCAGCAAACCGCGTCTTGCAGCAGATGCGGCAGGATGTTTTTGCTCAGATACAGCGCCTGCCGATACGGTATTTTGACAGTATCCCGTCTGGAAAAATCGTCTCTCGCATCACAAATGATACGGAAGCCATTCGAGACTTTTACGTCACCGTCTTAGCCAACGTCTTTTCGGGTATCATCAACATGGTTGGTATCTACATTGCGCTGTTCATACTCGATGTTCAATTGGCTCTGATTACCATGCTCCTGGTTCCACTCCTGGCGATGTGGGTACTTCTATATCGCAAGTATGCCGTGAAAGTGAACCAGACCATCCGTTCACTCCTGAGTGACATTAACGCCAGCATTAACGAAATTATCCAGGGTGTTCCCATCATCCGTGCGTTCAACAGGGAAGAGCGGACTCTGGCAGAGTTTGAGGAATTGAACAATACTTACTTTCGCCATCAAATCCGGCTCCTCTCCATCAATTCTGCGTCTGGATTTAACCTGACAAACGTCCTGCGCAACATCTTTTTCATTGCCCTCCTGTCCTATTTTGGCTGGCGGTATTTTCACCTCGCAGGCGTCATTTCCTTTGGCACACTATACGCCTTCGTCGATTACCTGAATCGGCTCTTTCAACCTGTCACGGGGATTGTGAATCAGCTGGCGAACCTCGAGCAGGCCCGTGTATCGGCACGTAGGGTATTTGAACTCCTTGATAATCCAGGAGTGGACGTCGTCGACGGGACGATACCGAGGTATCGGGGGGAAGTCAAGTTTCGTGACGTATGGTTTTCTTACGACGGGAATAAACCAGTGTTATCAGGCATTTCTTTTACGGCGAACCAGGGGCAGACGGTGGCTCTCGTTGGACATACCGGATCGGGCAAGTCATCCATCATGAACTTGCTGTTTCGCTTTTACGATGCCGATTCTGGCACCATCACCATCGATGGTCAAGACATTACTCAGTTGCCGGCGCAACACATACGCCAGCACATGGGGATTGTATTACAGGACCCGTTTTTGTTTACCGGAACCATTGCTTCGAACGTCAGCCTCGAGGATGAACGGGTGTCGCGCGAAGCTGTCGAACGAGCACTCCGTGACGTGGGGGCTGACCAGTTGATGGGTCATTTTGCAAAAGGTTGGGATGAACCTGTGATGGAAAAGGGCAGTACACTCTCGGCGGGGCAGCGTCAGATGATCTCGTTTGCACGGGCACTTGCCTTTAATCCGGCCATCTTAGTCCTGGACGAAGCAACGTCGAGTATTGATACGGAGACGGAAGCTGTGATTCAAGATGCACTCGACGTCCTGAAGCGAGGGCGTACGACATTTATCATTGCACATCGGCTGTCGACAATCCGAAGTGCAGACCTCATCTTGGTGCTTGAGAAGGGGCACATCGTTGAGCGTGGAACGCACGAGCAACTGATGGAGACAGAGGGGCGATACTACCAGATGTACCAGACGCAGCTTGGCAGCGCGGTCTGAAGAGCGGCTGCCGTACGCCCGTTGCTTTCGCGCTTCTATATGCGGCGAGATGTTGTACAGAATCACAGCGTACATCGTACAGACGGGCAGGGTACAGATGGGCAGGGTACAGACGGGGAGGAACAGATGTTGTACAGACTGGTTGGAAATGTCGCACGTAGTACAAAACGGGCATGTAAAGTTTGAATCGATGATGTAAAGTGCGGTTAAGGACTGTGGCAATCCTGTGGCAATCGACGAAATTGCTGCAGGCCAGGGAGGTTGTCTACGGTGGTTGAGATGAAGGACGGCGTCCTTTATGTGAATGGAGAAGCAGAAGTCGCACTGTCTGCTGACTATCCGTATTACAGGGATTCAGTGGAGAATTGGGAAGACCGCATCATCAAGTTAAAGCGTGCCGGAATGAACATCATCACGTTCTATGTGCCTTGGCGGCATCATCATGTTCAACGAGAAAGCGGATTCGTATACGATTTTACAGGCCATACCGAACACAATCGCAATGTGCTGCACTTCATCGAGCTCATTCACAAACACGGGATGTACGCCATCATCAAACCGGGTCCATTCATTCACGCTGAAGTGGATTTCGGTGGTCTGCCGGACTTCGTCGAAGGCGGCGTGCTCGGCGAACCGATGCTTGATGCAGAAGGCAATGCACGTTACTGGCACCGAGTCCTTCCTGCTCCGATGGACCGTAAATTTGACGCGGCGGTGCGGGACTGGCTGACCGCTGTGCGGGAGACGGTGCTTCGACCGCATGAACATCCGAAAGGGCCGATTATCGCTGTTCAGCTCTTGAACGAGGGACTCTACTCCGACGGTCAATACCCACCAACGGCTTATGACTACTCGGAATCAGGGTTAAGGTTTCACAGCCAACGCTTGCATACGGCCGGAGACCTTGGCGAAGGCGAAACAGCCTTTGTGCCACGTAAACTTGATGTGGCAGAGACCAAGGAACTGTCTGACCTCGTCCCGTACCTGCAGTGGAGCGAAACACAAAATGCTTATTTGGCAGAGCTGTATCGCCGCTTCGGGACGGTCATGCAAACGAAGTTGCCGATGATTTGCAATTTGAATCCACCGCTTCCGGAAACCAGGGGCTTTGATTACTGGTTGACCAGAGTCGTTCCGGAAAAGTGGCCCGTTCATTACGGGTTTACAAATTGGATTGGCGTTGTATCACACGATGAGACTGCTTTCTTACGCTATTTGCTGTTAGTGAAACGGGCGCGCGGGGTGAATCTGGAAGAAAATTGGGGATTTTCAAAGCTGTACGACAGCCGCTATCGATATCATCAGATTCCTTTCTACCAAACGCTGCTTGCCTTGGGACTTGGTGCAACGGGGTTCAACGTATATACGGGTGTATCGACTGACTCGTGGACAGATGACTTGGATACCCATCAAGAGCACCCCTACCCGGACAGTGCGCCGATTACAGAAACAGGGGAAGTCACTGAGAAATACCACGCTCTTGAACTGCTGGCGACGCTGCTGCAAGACAACCGGCAATTGTTGCTTCATGGGAAACAACCGGATGAACTAACTTTTGCCCTTTACCCGCCCTATAATTATCTCGGTTCGTTTGTGGCCGAAGACCGTGAGCTTCAACACCTCGGCGTGCATCGCCCACAAAGTGGACACCACGGGGTCGAGTCCTTCATGTTGACATGCGTTCATGATCAGCGCCCGTTTGGACTCGTCAATATCGAGACAGCGACGATTCATGAACTGTTGGATAAACCTCTGTTGGTGATGGTCGGAGCATTTTTCTTGGCACGGGAAGTGCAGCACAAACTGATGGAGTATGTAGAACGAGGCGGGCGACTGTTGTATTTTGGCGAGGTTCCTCATCTCGATGACAAGATGCAACCGTGTACGGACTTCTCGCAATGGCTGGGGCGTACTCGCGGCACCACCAGGCTCGAACGGGGTGAAGGAGTCATTGTCTATCAACCGGATAACCCGTTTGCCATCTCAGGTATTTCACCGAGCTTCTCGCATCTTGTAGAGGGCATCATCGGGCCAAGTGCAGTTACTTGTGACACTGCGTACGTGTTTCGCTACCGGTTTGGCAGCGGGTCAGCAGCCAGAGACATGCTGTTCATCCTGTCGCAATTACATCAGGCAAGCAATCATAAGGTGTCGATTCAAGGTAAATGGCTTGAAGTGAGGCTCCCTGCAAAGGGAAGCGCCATTCTCGTGCTTGGGCGCGAACGCGTGTGCTCGGCTTTAATCAAAGGCATCAGCGACTATGACAAATCTTACGCTACGCCGCGGGTTCAGTACGCGGGCCACGAGCTGCAAGCGTCGAATCCGTGCGACTGGTTGTATCAAAACGGCTATGAGACCGTGGCCAATGTTCGCGTTTGAGAATCCTTCGTTTGAGAATGCTTTTCCGGATAGTTGCCGGGATGTAAGTAGAATACAGGCCCCACGGAATTTCCCGTGGGGCCTGACCTCGACGAACAAATATATCTCGTGGAATAACGCGACGCTCGAGCAATGACTCGACTCTGGAGCAATGACTCCGGGCAATTATGCGACGTCGTAGCCGGCGTCTTCTACGGCTTCCTTAAGGGCGTCAAGGTTTGTCTTGGTCTCGTCAAAGGTCACGGTCGCTTGTGCGCCAGCGAGATCGACGTTGGTATCCTCAACCCCCGGGACGTTTTTCAGCGCTTTGGTGACTGAATTGACACATCCTCCGCAAGTCATGCCTTTTACTGCAAATGTGGTTGTCGTCATTTGTGATTACCCCTTTCAAAGTATGGATACGGGAGATAAGCGACAGCAAGAATTCGCCACCGTTTGTGATGCGAAGAAGGTCAATCATGCCCCCTTTCGCAGCTGGAGTCTCCGCAGCAGCAGGCTGTTTGAAACCACGCTTACGGAGCTAAGAGCCATAGCTGCTCCTGCGATAATCGGACTCAAGATTCCAAGTGCGGCCAAGGGAATACCAAGCACATTATAGAAAAATGCCCAGAACAGGTTTTGACGGATTTTGCGCATTGTGGCTCGTGACAGCCGAATTGCGTCCACAACCCCGAGCGTCGAGCCGTGCATGATGGCAATATCGGCGGCTTCGAGCGCAACGTCCGTTCCTGTGCCCATCGCAATCCCAACGTCGGCTGTCGCAAGGGCAGGGGCGTCGTTGATACCATCTCCGACCATCGCAACGACCTTTCCGTCCGACCGGAGTTGTTGGATCTTGCTGGCCTTGTCACCCGGCAAGACACCGGCAATGATGTTTGTGATGCCAATCTGGTCAGCAACAGCTCGTGCAGTTCGTTCGTTATCCCCTGTCACCATCCAGACGTCAATGTCCATCGCGTGAAGTTCGCGGACGGTAGAGGCAGCATCTTGTTTGACCAAGTCGGACACGGCGAGAATACCTACGACTTCCCGCCCAATGGCTGCGACGACAGCTGTCTTGCCCGCTGTCTCAAAGTCATCAAGCTTGGCCGTTACTTCCGGCCCCAAAATCAGGCCGTTCTCCGTAAGCAGCGACAGATTGCCAATCAAGACGGGGAATTCGCCAATCACGCCTTTGACACCGCGGCCTGGAATAGCCTCAACATTGCTGGCATCCACAAGTGGACTTCCTTGTGTTTTCGCGTGCGTGACAATCGCCGCGGCAAGCGGATGTTCACTTTGTGACTCCACACTGGCGACAAGTGACAGCCACTTGTCTTTCCGGAAGATGGCCGATGGATGCGACCAAACATCTGTCACTTCAGGTCGGCCGACGGTAAGCGTTCCTGTCTTGTCAAAAACGACAGTTTGCACCTTGTGTGCAAGTTCAAGTGTCTCTCCGCCTTTAATGAGGATTCCTGACTCTGCGCCAAGCCCCGTGCCGACCATAATGGCTGTTGGTGTTGCCAGACCGAGTGAACAGGGACAAGCAATCACGAGCACAGCCACTGCAGCCAAAAGGGCGTGGGACCAACCAGACGCAATACCCCAGGCGACAAGCGTGATGAGTGAAATCACGAGCACTGTCGGGACAAAGATTCCTGATACCTTGTCAGCCAGACGTTGAACCGGAGCTTTTGACCCCTGGGCTTGGTCGACGAGCCGAATCACCTGGGCGAGAGCTGTCTCCGCTCCAATTTTTTGTATCCTCATTGTGAAAGCTTGCTGCTGATTGACGGAAGCACCGACCACCAGTTCTCCGGGACTTTTGCTGACAGGCATGGATTCGCCGGTCAGAAATGATTCGTCGACACTGCTATGTCCGTCAAGGATGACCCCATCTGAGGGGATCTTTTCGCCCGGTCGCACGCGGACGACATCACCGACGCGAAGTTCTGTGGGCGAGACGTCGACTTCTTCGCCGTCTTGTACAAGATGTGCGACTTTGGCATTCAGCTCCGCCAAGCTCTGTAGAGCCTCGCTCGACTTGGCCTTCGCTCTGGCTTCAAGCAGCTTACCCATAAAAATCAAAGTGACGACCGTCGCTGAACTGTCAAAGTAGACGTCTTTAGCTGCCATAAGGGTCAGGACGGCACTGTACAAGTAGGCCACAGAGGTGCCGAGTGCAACAAGCACATCCATGTTGGCTGCACCACCGCGCAGCGAGTGATATGCCCCTTTGTAAAACCGCCAGCCGACGTAAAACTGCACTGGGGTTGCGAGTATCCAGCTCACCCAGTTCGACATCAACATCGGGCCGCCAAACATCATGACAAACATTTGTATCACCAGTGGAGCGGTAAAAATTGCCCCGATGATAAAGGTCTGAACATCGCGACGGTAAGCTTCAATTTTCTTCTTCCGTTCTTCATCCGCTGCAGCCTGCGAAGCTGCCTTTGCGGAGTAGCCTGCCTTTTCCACCGCTCGGACGATGTCGTCGTCTGAGAGGAGCCCCGGAATGTACACGACTTGGGCTTTTTCCGAAGCAAGGTTGACGTTCACAGACTGTACCGCCTCTAATCGACCGACAACCTTTTCAATGCGCGCCGCACAGGCAGCGCAGGTCATTCCCGTGATGTTAAACTCCGCTGTGTGTGAAGGGACCGTATAACCTGTCTTTTCTATTTTCTCGACGACGTCTTTCCAAGTCACTTCTTCACTGGTCACGAAACGGGCCCGTTCGGATGCAAGATTCACCTCGATTTGCACGCCGGGAAGTTTACCCACTACCTTTTCAATGCGCGCTGCACAGGCAGCGCATGTCATCCCTTCCACGGGGACGGTGTATTCACGAAGTGAGTTGGTGCGCTTTGTCTCATTCAGTTGCGAAGATTGCTGTGTTTGTGCAGCTTGGGCCATCTGTTGTTCACCTCAAATCTGTCCGATGCACGTATTTTGGTTCAGCCTAGCTGTTTCATCAGCCGCTTTTGTTTCATCAGGCCTTAGTAAATTGACGAATGACATCCATTAACTCGTCGATTTTCGCTTCTCCGCCTGTGTCACTGGCAATCGCATCTCGAACACAGCCTCGCGTATGCGAGTCCAAAATCGCGAATCCGACTTGCTTCATGGCACTTTGAATGGCAGCAATCTGTACCAGAATGTCGACGCAATACCGGTCGCTTTCCACCATTTTTTGAATTCCACGAACCTGACCTTCGATGCGACGCAGTCGCTTTTGCAAGTCATCTTTCATGTGTCCATAGCTGTGATGGTGCATATGGGCGGACGCGTCAGCATCATGTTCGTCGTGGGCAGCAGAGACTTCGCTGCCCGGACGGATGACCTCTTCGTATTGAGCGTTCGGTGTCACCGATTTATTTTCCACAGACTTCACTCCTTGATTAGAGCACGCTTGTCACGGACCTGTTGTGACGGATGTCATGCTTGCATCCAAACCATACCCCTGTATGGTATATAAATCAAGAGCAAAGAGTGACGAGTTTGGTCGATAAAGAAAAGCTCCCCAAAAGGGAAGCCTCTGATACGCTGTAAGTTTAATACAGTCTAATGCGTTTAATGCGGTCTAATGCGGTTTAATGACGTTTAGTGGGGTTACGGGGATTGCAAGGCTTTACGTGGTTCCAGACTGTGGTGATGGGTTTCAAGACATCGCTTGTGACAGTGTGACAAAGTCATACCCCCTTGAGTGAACAGAACGAACGAGATGGGGTATCAGGGCGATGACGTTTTCAGGAGCAGCTTTGTCGGCACCAAACGTTTCGTCGCTGTCGTGTAACACAATTACCGCCCCAGGATGCAGTTTCTTATCAATACGTTGCAATAGGGTTTGAGGCGTCGTCTGTTTCCAGTCTCCGACCATGATAGACCAAGTGACCAACCGGTATCTGCGGACGGACTTTCCGAACAGAGTGACCGCATTACAAAGGCCCCACGTGGGCCGATACCATGACGATTCGATGCCAAACTTTTGCTTTAAAAGCTGGCTTGAGCCCTCGATTTGCAGCCGTGTAGCCCGCGGCGGCAGGAACGGAACCATCAGATGACGGTACCCGTGAATTTGCACGTCGTGGCCCTCTTCAAGCATTCTCTTGATAATACTTGGGTTGTGATTGGCTTTTGCAGCAATGACAAAAAACGTCGCACGAACACCCGCTTGATGCAGCGCGTCAAGCAATCGGGGGGTATATGTGGCGTCGGGCCCGTCGTCAAAGGTGAGGACGACATGGTTATGATGTTGTGAAGCAGGGAGCACACGCAAGGCACGGCGATGGAAAACACGGACCCACAGATTCGGCAACACCGAATATACGATAAAGACGCAGAGAACGAGAGCGACAATGATACCTGCAACCACGCTGAACACTTGCAATGTCATGGCCTGCTTACAATCGGAGATGTCGGCTTGTCACTCTTCTTCGGCCGCGAAGAGACCTTTCTGCGCCGGGGCTGTTTCGCAATCTCCAAAATGGTTGTTGCAATCTCTGTGGTGGCGTTGGGCCGTTTAACCCGCCGAGCATTCTGGCGCATGACCTCTAAACGCTCTGGCTCGTGAATGAACGTATTTATCAGTTCCTTTGCCCTTCGGAACGTTTTCGCCTGCACTGCAAACCCTGCTTCAATTGCGTACTTCGCATTCTCGGTCTCTTGACCGGGAATGGGCCGGTACAAGAGCATCGGAAGTTCCATGGCCATGCATTCGCTGACTGTAATTCCGCCGGCTTTTGTGATAATAAGGTCGGACATTGTCATCCACTCGTCGACGTCAGAGACGTAACCGAGGATGCGGATGCGCTCGTCTTCAATGCTTTGCAGCCGCTTGTAGAGTCGTTCATTCCGTCCGCAAATGATGGCAAACTGTGCGCTTGTTTTTTTCATGACTCGTTCCCAATCGTTCACGTCGCCCAGCAGGCCCGCACCACCGCCCATTAACAGAATCAAAGGAACGTCTGTGTTGAAAAGGTGACGTCGCCTTGCTTCCTGTCGCTGAGCAGCCAAGTCTCCATTTGAGCGATTGGTAAATTTCGAACGAATAGGGATTCCGGACACGAAGATATGTGACGACGGTACACCTCTCGCCAAAAGTTCCCGCTTGACAGAGTCCGCGGCAACAAAATAAGCATCCGTCTGCTCCTGAATCCACTGACCATGTAATGTGTAATCGGTAATGATTCCCACGTTCGGAGTGGCGGTGAGGCCGTGCGCCCGCAATTCAGACATGACGCCTGACGGTGTCGGGAACGTGCTGACAACCACATCCGGCTTAAAGCTCCGAAGCAATCTTATCATCCGCATCAACCCGAGGTGGTTGAGCCGGCGCTGGAATGAAGAGTCCGGCTGAATCCGAGACATGGACTTATAGAACAAACCGTATAAGGAGGGGGCTTTCTGGACCCCCTGCAATAAGCTGAACTTGGCAAACGATCGAAAGGCGGGGTTTAGCCATTCAACGTAATCCACAATCTTAACTGTGGCCCCAGCATTTTGGAGTGCTTCACTGACGGCAAAGGCAGCCTGGTTGTGGCCTTCGCCAAACGACGCAGTAAACACCAGGACTTTGCTCATGCCACTCGCCTCCCTTGCTCTGATCCGCCACGGACAGCCCGGGGGCGGGCTTGGACCGTACACGGCAAGATGAAAAAGCAACCCTGCGTGAGCCGCTTACCTCGTATAACTTAACCTTTTTGAAAGGTCGTAACCGAATGCTTCAATAATAAACCTTCAGACAAACCTCAATAAACCTTTGGACAAAGCTTTAAACCTTCAACAAAGCGCCCCTAAAACACAACCTTCACTGACAAACATAGCACAGAAGAGGGGACGCGTCACAGTTTGCGTGACACATTTGGGCCCTCATTTGAACAAATATTCTTATGTGGTATAAATTTCTCCGTGAGTTTTGCTTGCAACATCGGGGAATCCGTGGTAAATTAACATACGTTTCACCGGCGAAACGCAAACCTACAGTACTGCGATATGGGTTTGTGAAACCGAGATTTGTGACACCGGGAATAGTGCATTGCGGATGTAGTTCAATTGGCAGAGCGTCAGCTTCCCAAGCTGAATGTTGCCGGTTCGAGCCCGGTCATCCGCTCCATGAGAGCCATTAGCTCAGTTGGCAGAGCACCTGACTTTTAATCAGGGTGTCCCGCGTTCGAGTCGCGGATGGCTCACCAGATTGCCGAAGTGGCGGAATTGGCAGACGCACACGACTCAAAATCGTGCGGGAAACCGTGCCGGTTCGACTCCGGCCTTCGGCACCAGTTATTTTCGGGGGTATAGCTCAGTGGGAGAGCACCTGCCTTGCACGCAGGGGGCCGTCGGTTCGAATCCGACTACCTCCACCATAGCCTTGTCGTCTGTATGGACGGCAAGTCCATATTCCTCGATAGCTCAGCGGTAGAGCATCCGGCTGTTAACCGGAGGGTCGTAGGTTCGAATCCTACTCGGGGAGCCACTTGCTCCCATAGCTCAGTCGGCAGAGCGCATCCATGGTAAGGATGAGGTCATCGGTTCGAATCCGATTGGGAGCTCCATACGGCTCGGTAGCTCAGTCGGTAGAGCAGAGGACTGAAAATCCTCGTGTCGGCGGTTCGATTCCGTCCCGAGCCACTTGCAACACATCAAGGCTTCGAATCGAGTATTGATAGAGATGTACCTCCGAAATGTCGGGATGTGGCGCAGCCTGGTAGCGCGCTACCTTGGGGAGGTAGAGGTCCCGGGTTCAAATCCCGGCATTCCGACCACCATGCGGCTATAGCTCAGAGGGAGAGCACCACCTTGACACGGTGGGGGCCATAGGTTCGATTCCTATTAGCCGCACCATTTTATGGCGGCGTAGCTCAGTTGGTCAGAGCACACGGTTCATACCCGTGGCGTCAGTGGTTCGAATCCACTCGCCGCTATTGCGTGACGCCTATCTGGTTCTTCTGTACTGCATTTGAAGGATTTGCACATCAAACAATCAGATTAGGTAAACATGCCACCTTGGCTCAGGGGTAGAGCGGCTCACTCGTAATGAGCAGGTCATCGGTTCGAATCCGATAGGTGGCTCCATAAGAAATGCAGTAAGGACGCGGTTTTTCGATGATTCGTAAGTTCATCGAAAACCGCGTCCTTTGTGTCCGTGTGACTATAGCGTGGCCTTTTGAATCGAATTCAGTGCCCTGTGTTAGCTAAGAACTCGCGGATCGTGGGCAATGCTTCTGCCTGTGTAAGATATATGGGACGTGGGTCGCAAAAGGCGAGGGCACGAGTATTTACGTGATTTTTACGCCCTTGGGCCAATCTTCACACCACGTATTTATCTCATCTTTGACAGTTTAACTGTGGAAAACTCGGCCCTGTAGGACCCGGAACCGCGCTGCTGCGCGGTTTTCTGTTGATAAGTCCTGTTTTTAGCTCGAAAATGTAGGTCAAAAATTGTTTGGACAGTGGATAACTTTATTGTTGATATATTTATATTTTTGTACTATATTCGTAGGTAATAATAGTTGTGGTGGTGAGCCCTGTGTTCGCACAAATTGTATCCACAAAACGCCCCGATGGTCGCACCTACAGGTACATGCATATTGTTGAATCCTACCGCGAGGGAAAGGCAGTTAAAAAGCGCCGGATTGCTAGCCTTGGTAACGTTGATGGCTACTCTGAGGAAGAAATTCAACAGTTTATTCGCACTCTGGAATCGCTCCTACAAAACCGTGCCTCTGGTTCGATCGAGGACTTCGACCCGAAGTCGACCCTCTCTTTCGGCGTTCCCTACGTGGTTCAATTTTTGTGGGACCAGTTGGGGCTAACCAAAGCTGTACAAAACGAATTGAAAGATCGCCAGGTCACATTTGATGTGGCCCGCTATGTGAAGGCGATGGTCTGTAACCGTTTGATGAACCCGTCCAGCAAGCTGGACCTGTTCCACACCATTGAAGACATGTATCTGCCAGAGTCAGGTGATGAACCGTGGCAGCTCCAACATTTTTACCGTGCCTTGGATCACCTCATGGACATGAAGCCACAGCTTGAGAAGCTCATCTACCAGCGACTCACGGACCTTCTGAGCTTTCGCCTGTCGCTGGTACTCTATGACCTAACCAGTACGCATCTCAGTGGCCACCACTGTCCGATTGGCGAACACGGATACTCCCGAACCCACCGACCAGACCTAGAGCAGGTTGAACTCGGCCTACTTGTCACACCGGACGGCCTGCCAATCACTCATGAAGTCTTTGCAGGAAACACACCGGACAAGAAGACCGTCAAAGAGATTCTAGAACGTTTGAAGAAAGACTTCTCGGTAGAACAGTGTGTCTTCGTCGGGGACCGTGGCATGGTCACCAAAAAGAACACCGAGCTATTGGCAGAACTCCAATATCCCTTTATTGTGGGCTACCACAAACGTGGTCGTGTGGTCAGCGACACCTTGTTAACAAAGTACAATGACATCTCAGTCTATACCGAACTACGTGGTAACCTCAGCTACCTTGAGGTGCCTGCATCTGCCGTCGAGGATGATGAAAAAGGGCAAGATGCTCGCTATATTCTCTGCCACAACCCACTCAAGGCAAAGACAGACGAAGCCTTCCGTGTGTCCGCGTTAGAGGAAGCAGAACAAGCCCTGGTCGAATACGGGACGTGGTTGGAGAAACCTCACCGCGGTCGGAAAACAAGCACACAGTCCGTGATGCTCAAGGTCAGCGACATCCTCACGAAAAAAGGTGTACAAGCGTTTCTTGAAGTGGAGTTCAATGACGAGAAGCTCTCCTACAAACGTAACGAGGGGGCCCTAGCCAAGGAAGCGCTCCGAGACGGAAAGTTTGTGATTAAAACCAACACCAATCTACCAGCCGAACAGGTTGTCACCTCCTACAAAACATTGATGAACGTGGAACGGGCGTTTCGCGAGATTAAGAACTTCCTCGATGTCGGCCCGGTTTACCACTGGAATGAGAAGCGTGTTCGTGGCCACATCTTCGTCTGTGTACTGGCATATCTGTTCGAGCAAGAGGTTCAAGTGATGTACCGCCGCTGGTGGGAACAGCGTGAGCGCGAAGCTCAGCAGATGGACAACGCTGCAGGGCGTGAGCAACGGCTGGAGGAACTGGGCGCGCGCTGGTACACCGGCGAACGAATCATGAAGGAACTAAAGCGATGGCACGTAATGAAGACTGAATTCCTTGGGAAAGAGTTTCTGAGCGTGCCACCTCCGCCGCAGGACCTGCGTGAGGTGCTCAAGGCACTGAACATTCCACTTCCTGCGAAAGCCATCCATCTGCGTCAGACGTCGTCCGGCACGCTCGTTTAGTCTGAATTCACATCCGGAGGCCCCAACCAGTTTGGGGCTCTTTGCGTTGTAGGGCAAAATACCACCTACAATCCCTTACTGGGCCAAGGGCACTGTCAAAGATGAGATTTATGCCAGCCTAATTACAATCGAAGTGAGGAGCGGGTTTTACCTGCGAAACCGTTAGGTCGAGCATCATGTGGGAGGATATACGATATGGGTACGGAGGGGCGGTTGTATTTCGAGTGCGGGGGACTTAGGCTTGACAACACGGTACAGAAGGAGCGCTGGTTCGGCGCTGTGTGGACGTATACCGATGGGATGCGCTATCCACTCGAATACTGGTTCGAGGATACAGAAGATAGACTGTACGAACAGTGGGTTAGCTCAAAGTGGTATGAATGCTGTACTGTGTTATTCACACCTCATCCCATCAATCAGGTTTATAAAGTGGTAAGAGAGCAGCAAAAACAAGCGGCCAAAAATACGGTATCACACCATCTCGACAATTCCATCGACGAGTAATTCACCGTCGCATCTGCCATTAGAGATGGGGAGAAGGAGCATCTATCAACATGACTGCCTTACTTAGACCTTATCCGCGCCGAATACCTTTGGACCGGTGGGGACTGTTGTCATGGCATTTGGCTCGAGCGTAACGCCAATCGAATTAAACTTTGTCTTGGGGCCAGTCAAGGACACTTGCAAGACGCCAACGCCTTGGTTGTTCACTGTCAGCGTACCAGCACTTTGGCGCTGTCCCCGGTTGAGGAGCCAGACGTGGTAAACTTCCTGTCCCTGTGTAGGTTTGGCGTTTGAGACCGAGACAATCAACTCCACTCCACTGTGTGCAGGTATGATGACCACCCGCCCACTCGCTCCAGCTAAGTACTGAGTGGGGGTAAGAGACACTGCTGTTGCTGTGTGCGTCAAGGTTTGCTGCAACACGAGGACACGATGCTGCTCTGAAACCCAGCCCTCGGCAAGAACAATACAGAGCATGAACAGGACAACACTCACCGACCAGGGGAACAGGTGCTTCAGCGGCCTTCTGAAGCGGGCGTGTGCACTGCCAACCACGCCTGTAAAATTACGGACGTTAGAAATAGGGGGACGCATTTGAAAAGACTCGTTGAGCACCTTCGTCCGCAGCGTGTCTGGAGGTAAAACAGGTTGAAGCGCAACGGGAAGAGCGTCCGCTGCCTCTTCGAGTAGTGCCAGCTCATTGCGACACGTGTCACACCAAGAAAGGTGGCGGTGCACCGCTTCGTCATCTTGTGGATTCAGGGTCCCGGACAGGTAGGTCAGGAGGTCAACTTCTTCACACTTTAGCTCCCTCACCTCTCGGTTCCCCCTTTCCACTCGGGCATTGTCTCGCGAAGAATTTTCAAAGCTCTGTGCAAGCGTGTTTTTATCGTACCAAGGGGTCGATTCAACTCCCGCGAAATCTCCATCAGGGACAACTGCCGAAAATAGGCGAGTTCAATCACTGCTCTCTCTTCCGAAAGAAGAGACTGCATCGCGGCTCTGACATCATCACGAAACCACTGTTCCACAGCAGCTCGCTCTGGATGTGTAGTCGCTGAAGCCTGTGTCAGGTCTCCTGCTGCGTCGATGACTTCTACGGGGTTGCCGTGCATTTCAAGAAGAACGACTTTGTCACGTTGACGCTTGCGCAGCTTATCGTAAATGATGCGCCTAGTGATGGTCAGAAGCCATGTCCGAAACTGGCTCAACTCTGGGCGATACGAAGAGGTTGTTGTCCAGAGCCGGACAAACACGTCTTGCGTGATGTCACCGGCAAGATCCGCATCATGACATGACCGGAATGCGAAGGTATAAACAAGCGTGTGATATCGGTCATAAAGGGTTGCAAAGGCATCGGCATTGCCGGACTGAATCCTTGAAAACAGTTCGGCGTCATCAAGCGGATCCACAGTTTGGTTCACCCCTTACCCATGGGAAGGCGGACTGACTATCGCCATTATACGGCAGTCAGTCCGCCAGGGGATATCTTAATGATGCGCTGCTTGGGAGTGCGCCATGGTGCTCCGGATGAGCACAGCACTGACGACATACCGCTGATTGACGAGATTTAACGCATTCAAGGGATAGCACGTTTCCAGCACGAGCGACGGATAGACCGTATTTTGCACATTTGTTCCGACGTGAACCACCTTGTGGTCGGTCACCTTATAAGTAAACGTACCCTGAGCTGTTTGAACTGTAATGATGTCACCATTTTTGAGTTCATCGATGTGATGAAAATAGGTCACATCATGTGCGGCAATCACTGTTGTGCCGAGTTCACCAGGCAACACGCTCGTTTCGAGATGTCCGGCCGAGTGCGCCAGAATGGACAGTGCTGTACCTTGTGTCACAGGTGCGTTCAGGCCAAGTTTTGGAATCGTCAGGTGCCCGATGAGTGTGCCACGTTCAGGCTGTACGCCGGTGGGTGCCGCAGCAGGGTACAGCGCATTGACATGGTAGGACACTGTCTGCGCCCTTGGAGTGGCAGCAACCTGGATGTGCACCAACGGTTTCGATGCTGCACTGTGCTGTGAAATGGCTGCACGAAGGTACACAAGCGGTACTCTAGACATCTCGGCGATCCCGATTAACACCAATGCTGCACCGCCTGCAAGCAACAAGTGTCGGCTAAATTTGCGTAATCTTGCGCCGAACCGCAAGGAGAACCCCTCCACCGAAAATGAGTGCTGCTCCTGTCAGTAACCAGTCTGTCAGCGGCAGGCCAGTAATCGGCGATGTTGTTTGCTTGACTGTCGTGGCAGGAGACGTGATGGCCCAGCCCACGACAGCACCTGCAATACCGTGTTTGAACGTGTTTCCTTGAATTACAGGGTTCACTGGATTTAGCGCATAGCTGCCGCTTGGGCTAATATTGTAATAGAGACTGTGCGAGTTCACGTTTTGATTTGTGTAACTGAACATCACTGGCTTGGCGAACTTCATGACGATTGCATTTGTTTTCTGGTCAATCACCTTGAAGGCAAAATCGAAAATCGGCGATTGACCGGAAGGTGCTTGTGACGTAAAGCTGGCCAGCGGGCCTTCCAGGAATTCGAATTTCACCGGATCGGTAAATGTGCCCGCAGAAACGGTCACTGTTGCACCGCCCACCTGAATTGTTGCGCCTTGACCTGCAGGAATCGTCGCTTGTGCTGCAACCGCCCCGAATCCGTGTGCTTGGTAATCAATGCTCGCTGCAAAGGCCGTCGCGGTACCGGCAACCAAAGTGACAGCCAGGGCTGTCCCAGCTTTGAGAACTCCTCGCATGAACAATCCTCCTCCATTTTCTTCAATTCGTACTGCTAGTACTGCAATGGTTTATACGAACCTTTTTCCGATCCGGTTTTGAAAACTTTGCGCGATTCAGGCATCAGTCAGTGTTCAGTGTTAGAGTAAGAGTAGACTGAATGACGCTTTGAATTCCGAATGACGCTAGAATGGCGCTTTGAATGCCGAATGACCTTTTAATGTAGAATGGCGCTTTGAATGCAAAATGACGTTTGAATTTCAATGACGTTTTGAATTCCGAAGGAGGTGGATTCGTGCTCGATGAGATCGAAAAGGAATTAAACGGCTTACCCCCCGAAGAACTGCAGGATATATTGCGATTAATCCGCGCAAAAAAGGCAACCTATCACCATCCACTCGCATTTGTCCAAGAGGTGATGAGATTTCGAGCTGTGGCACCGCAGGGCAACGGCGAATACTCGTACGCGATGACCATATCTGATGAATTGTTGAATCGGTATGGCATCTTGCACGGTGGTTTGATGACAGCTTTCATCGATACGGCGATGGCGGAAACGGCGTTTGTGATTGACAAAACAGTGGAGCGAGCGTTCACGCTAAACATCTCTGTGGATTTTATCAAACCGGGGAAAAATGGCGATTTGCGAGCTGACATCAAGGTGATTCAGAATAGCCGTGTGATTATCGTCTTTCACGCCGACGTGTATGATGTTGACAATCAGATTGTAGCTACCGCGATGGCGCATTTTTATAAGCAGCATCGGCGTGAATAGACGCGCGGATAGGTTGCAGGGTGCGAACGAGAAGTGGGTATTTATTAGGAAGTGGATATTCCGAAGCGAGCATTAGGAAGTGGTTATTCCGAAGTGAGCATTAAAAAGTGGGTCGTAAGAAATGAGTATATAAGCAGTACGTATGAAGATGAAGGAGGTCGTTTGACATTGGAACAAAGACGCTTAGGAAAAATCGGTTACATGAGTTCAGCCGTCATGTTTGGCGCTGCCAGCTTGGGGAATGTAACGCAGGACGAAGCGGATGAGTCGATTCAATTCGCGGTTAATAACGGTGTCAACCATTTCGACACAGCCGCAAGTTACGGGGAAGCAGAACTTCGAATGGGCCCCTGGATGAAGGAGATACGGAACCGAATCTTTCTCGCGACCAAAACCGGTCAGAGAACGAGGGACGAGGCGAAACGTGAGATACACCGCTCCCTCGAACGCCTTCAAGTTGACGCGGTAGATTTGATTCAATTGCATGCGGTCGGATCGATAGACGAGTTGAACAAGTGCACGGAGAAGGGCGGGGCTCTCGAGGCCCTATTGGAGGCTAGGGACGAGGGTATCGTGAAGTGGATTGGCATCACCGGACACGGACATCTTGCACCCGCTACGCATTTGGAAGCGTTGCGAAGATTTTCATTTGACGCGGTGCTGACACCCCTCAATTATCGTTTGTACGCCATGCCGGAGTACAAGCAGGATTTCGACGCACTGCGTGCAGAGACTGAGCGGCAAGACGTCGCCCTTCGTGTCATCAAGGCTATTGCGAAAGGTCCGTGGAATGAGCATCAAGAGCGGAATTACGCAACGTGGTACGAACCGTTTGACGAACAAAAGATAATTGATGCCTGCGTGCATTATGTCTTAAATACAGACGGTGTGAGCAGTTTTGCCAGCGCAGGCGACGTACACTTATTCACCAAAATCGTCGATGCTGTCAACCGCTACGGTTACATGTCAGACGAAGAGGTCACTGCCATTCTCAGCAATGTACCTGAGTACCAAAGCCCATTCGGTGCTCCAACTTCAATTGCGTAAACTGACGCAAACCAGTGTACAACCAGCGCATGAACCGATACCTGCACCGATACATGAACCGCATTAAGTCGGGTGCCAGGTGACACATCGCGGTGAGGGGGACGGGATATGGGACACGAAGACATTGGGGAGAAGTACACCCAGTTGCTGAACGATTTGAGAGCACTTGGACGAATCTTGGTTGCGTTCTCTGGCGGCGTAGATAGCAGCTTTCTCTTGAAAGCAGCCCTGGAAGCCGTAGGTCCTGAGCACGTGTTGGCTGTCACAGCGGATTCTGAGACGTACCCCGTGCGGGAACGGGAGGCTGCACGCGAACTTGCAGAAGAGCTTGGCGCCAAGCATGAAATCATTGCGACCAGTGAGCTCAGTATCCCAGGGTATGCCGAAAATCCGGTCAATCGTTGTTATTTTTGTAAGTTCGATTTGTTCTCGCATTTGATTCCGATTGCGAGTGCCCGTCACTTTGATGCCGTCGTATTCGGGGCCATTGCGGATGACCTTGGCGATTTTCGGCCAGGACTGAAGGCTGCCAAGGACAAGGGGGTCTATGCCCCCATGCAGGACGTCATGCTGTACAAAAACGAAATTCGCCTTCTCTCGAAGCAGTTGGGGCTGAAGACGTGGGACAAACCGTCTCTTGCCTGCCTCTCATCACGAATTCCCTATGGCGAGAAGATTACCAAGGAAAAGTTGTCGCAGGTTGAGCAAGCGGAGGTGTTTCTGAACGATCTCGGTTTTAAACAGGTCCGCGTCCGACATCATGACGGGTTGGCCCGCATCGAGGTCAGGCCGGAAGAGATGGCTGAAGTGCTTAAGTTCGCCGATCTCGTTGTGACCAAGCTCAAACAAATCGGCTACCGCTATGTTTCTCTGGATTTGCAAGGGTATCGGACGGGGAGTATGAACGAGTCACTGGCAGTCAATTTGGGAAGGTGAAGTGCCTTGAGCTATCGAGATATTTTGAAGCAAGTCCAAGCAGGTACCCTCACCGTTGATGAGGCATTGTCACAGATGCGGAAGTTTGACGCGGAGGATTTGGGTTTTGCGCGCATCGACCACCATCGAACACTGCGCAAAGGTTTTCCAGAAGTGGTTTATTGTGAAGGAAAAACCCCGCCTCAAGCAGCAGAGATTCTGATTCGGTTGGCGGAAACAACGGATGCGTCGGTAATGGGAACGAGATCGGACGTGGAAGTCTATCACCTCGCGGCGCAGATGAACCCCGGATTTCAGTATGACGAACAAGCCCGCATGGTCTACTTGAAGAGGGAGAACACCCCATCGGTGGGTAACGTGGTCGTTCTTGCGGCGGGTACCTCGGATTTGCCCGTCGCACGCGAAGCCGTTTTGACGCTAGAACTCATGGGGGCTCGCACGACCCTGATTGTGGATGTTGGTGTGGCCGGTTTGCATCGATTGCTCGAGCACCTGGAAACCATCTACGCTGCAAGAGTTTTGGTGGTTGTAGCCGGCATGGAAGGTGCGCTTGCCAGTGTCGTCGGGGGACTGGTTGACAGGCCCGTGGTCGCCGTGCCGACAAGTGTGGGATACGGTTCCCATTTCGGTGGGTTGGCCCCACTTTTGTCGATGCTAAATGCGTGTGCGTCAGGAATTGGAACCGTCAATATCGACAATGGATTCGGTGCAGGTTATCTGGCTGCACTCATCAACCAACTGGGGGAATCGACGTGAGAACTGCCTATATTGAGTGTCAGGCAGGAGCAAGCGGTGACATGTTTCTCGGCGCGTGGTTGGATGTTGGCGTCGATGAAAACGAATGGCGTCGATTCATTGGCATGCTCAATCTTGATGGTGTGGACATCTCTATACATAGCGTGTTCAAGCAGGGGATCCGCGGCAAAAAGGTCGATGTGAGAACTGATGGTGAGCTGTATCCCGATGTCGCCGCGCACGACCATCATCATGGGCACGACCATGGGGACCACCAACACCACCACGAGCACGAGCATCCTCACGAGGGCGAGCACGAGCACGAGCACGAGCACGAGCACGAGCACGAGCACGAGCACGAGCACGAGCATCACGAGGGCGATGAGCATGGTGACCATCACCACCCTGATCATGACGAGCATGAGCACGAGCATCATGATGAGCATGACCACGATCATGGGCACGACCATGGTGACGAGCATCACGAGCATCACGAGCATGACCATGGTGACCATGGTGACCACCAACACCACCACGCGCACCCGCATCGCGGGTTGAGGGAAATTGAAGCCATCCTTGATGCCAGCCATCTTCCAGAGATAGTCCGGGCGAAGAGCAAGCAGGCGTTTCGCCATTTAGCGGAGGCAGAGGGGGCCGTTCATGGCTTGCCTCCCGAACAAGTCCACTTTCACGAGGTTGGAGCACTCGACGCAATTGTCGATATCGTTGGCGCAATGGCGGGGTGGTACCTGGCTGGGATGCCCGTCTGCTATGTCTCCCCAATAGAAGTCGGAGGTGGAACCGTCCGCTGCGCACATGGGAGAATGCCTGTTCCAGCTCCTGCAACGGCCATCTTGTTACAGGGGTTCCCAACTTACTCCTCAGGCACCTGGGGAGAAACGGTTACGCCGACTGGAGCGGCGATTCTAAAAACCCTCTGCAAAACGGAACCACGTCCGATGATGCAGTTTCGCGCGATTGGTTACGGGGCTGGTACGAAAGAGTTACCGGTGGCCAATCTGTTACGGATTCAACTCGGTGAGATGCCCCAGGGTGAAGTGGTCTTCAGCGGATCGCCTTCGGGCGACCAGGCTTCGAGTAGGCCGCCGGTAGGCACGCCCACAGTAGGCACGCCCACAGTAGGCACGCCCACAGTAGGCACGCCCACAGTAGGCACGCTGGCGTCGGGTGATCCGGTCTTTGCCAACTCGACCTCTGGGCAGAAGGTCTTTGGTGAGTCGACTGAGGTCGTTCAGCAGGGACCAAGTACCAGTAGCGGTAGCGGTAGCAGTAAAATCACGCGGGGGACGTACCATGAAACGGCCCGTGTTCTTGAAGCAAACATTGATGATATGTCGCCTGAATGGATTGGCTATGCAGTAACACGCCTTCTCGATGAGGGTGCGAGCGACGTTTGGGCTACACCTGTTGTGATGAAGAAAGGGCGCCCTGGCCATGTAATTCACGTGCTTTGTACGAATGAGAACCTGGCCCGCATGGAGCGGTTGTTGTTCGAAGAGACGACAACTATCGGTGTACGGAGTTATGAAGTGACACGACGGGTTCTCGAAAGGCGAGTCATACCTGTTTCCACAGTATATGGCGAGGTTCGGGTCAAAATTGCGTACGATAACGGGCGCATACTGAACATCGCGCCTGAATACGAGGATTGCAGACACCTGGCCGTGAATTGCGGTGTGGCACTTAAGGACGTGTATCAAGCGGTGTATGAAACATTTCCCGATTTGCGTTCTCACATGTCTGTGCAAGAGGGATTTGCCTGGCCAGGTTGACCGAGCAGGGTCTAAGCCCTGGGTGTACCCCGCCTAGTCACAGACTGAATGCCTCAGGCAGATATAGTTCGGGCACGGTAATAATGCGAAGGCCCCCAGTTGCCTGAACTGGGGGCTTTCACTGTTCACGGCTCCTCGGCCCCTCATAGCGTACATCGATAAACTGGCGACTAATTGTACCCGAAGTCACTCCGTTCATGTCCTCCGTTCATGTCCGCTGCTATATGAGCTGGTATCTATGGAGAGCGTGCCGGAAGAGCGTGGCCGAGCGGAGATGAGCGGAGATGAGCGGAGATGAGCGGAGATAACGCTTTGCGAACGCGTTATTGGACGCCACTCGCCGATCCGCCCTCAAAATAACGCGTTGTGGGCGCGTTAACTTTGCAAGGGTGGACATAACGCGTTCTCGAATGACTATCTGAACTCCCTTCGAATAATAATGCGCTGCGAGCGCGTTATCTCCTTCTGATCAACTCATCCCAGAATAAATAGCGCGCTGTGAGCGTGCTATCCGTCTCACTGGATGGAATAGCGAGTTGCGAAAGCGCTATCGAGGAGCCTGAGAGACGCGGGAGAGCTTGGTGCTGGCCTGAAGGGGTTCCTTACGCACCGCGGGTGCGTAAGGAAGCGTCGGAGTGGGTGGCTGAGCGCCGCTTACGCACCGTGGGTGCGTAAGGGAGCATCAAAATCGGCAAAACGGGTGTTGCTTACGCACCGTGGGTGCGTAAGGGGGTACCGGATCGGCGAAATGAGCCGTGCTTACGCACCGTGGGTGCGTAAGGGAGTGCCGGATCGGCGAAATGAGCAGTGCTTACGCACCGTGGGTGCGTAAGGGAGTATCAGATCGGCAAAACGGGCGTTGCTTACGCACCGTGGGTGCGTAAGGGGGTATCGGATCGGCGAAATGAGCAGTGCTTACGCACCGTGGGTGCGTAAGGGAGCATCAAAATCGGCGAAATGAGCGTTGCTTACGCACCGTGGGTGCGTAAGGGGGTACCGGATCGGCGAAATGAGCGTTGCTTACGCATCTTGGCTGAAAAAGTGTGTTGCTAGAGACTGTCGAGTCGTCCAACTTATCGACAGTCTCATCGCAGGTTTATCACTTGTCTATTGCTTGTTGTCTGGTGGTCCTTCAATCGTCAGACCTTCCACGTGTCTTTTCGACATCAGTTTTTTCTTGCGGCGAGTGTCTTTCGACTCGAGGACAATATCAAGGTCGTACTGCTCGGGGTAGAGTTCCTCCCTCGTCAGGTAAGGCGATATGCGTTTTTGATTGATTGTCATCTCCCGCTTTTGCGTGATGAGCACCAGATTGCCGCGAAAATCCGGCCCGCTTTTGACGATGGCACTGCGTTTGAGGCTGTGAATCCAAACGCGATCGCCCGGCTGATACGTATCGCGTTGCTGCCCCGCGTCTGGCAGGTCGGTCGACGCTGCCTTATCGCGATTTGGCACATCGTGTTTCGACCCGGGTTCAGTGCTGGGCCGTGGTGGAGATGGAACTGGCCCTGCAGATGGCCCTGCAGCTGGCCTCAAAGCTGGATCCGAAGCTGGCCCCAAAGCTGGATCCGAAGCCGTCCCTGCCCCTGCCCCTGGTGCGGGAGTTGAACCTAGCGCGGGTGCCGGCACGGCGGGTACAGGCGTCATCCGGGCTTGCTCTGGTTCATCTTGTGACTGTGGCAGACGTGTCGTGACGACGCGTTGTCTTGCCTGTGCGATGAGCTCTTGGTCCATACCGAGTTTCTCGGCAATCAGCAACGCATAGCTTTCTCCGGCTTCACCGATGCGAAGACGATATAGCGGCTGTAAGTTCTTTAGGTCAAACTCCATTCGTGCCACTTCGAACCCTTCCGCGGCTGCAGCAAATTCCTTGATCTCGCCGAAGTGCGTCGTGGCCACAACGGTGCTGCCGAGTTGGTAGAGTCGTTCGAGGACGGCAATGGATAGGCCGATGCCTTCACCGGGATCGGTCCCGGAAGCCAGTTCATCGAGCAACACAAGTGTCTTCGGGTCTGCATGATTCAAGATGTGGACCAGACTTCGAACATGGGCCGAAAAAGTGCTGAGTGAGTGTTCGAGACTCTGACCATCACCAATGTCAGGCCAGACTTGGTGAAAGATTGCCAGGTTACTGTCCTTTGCCGCCGGAATCAACAATCCCGACTGCGCCATCAGCGTCAGCAAGCCGACGGTCTTTAAAGTGACGGTCTTTCCACCTGTATTTGGCCCCGTAATGAGCAATGTACGGTAAGGACCGCCGATGCGAAAATGAATCGGTACGCTCTTTGTTCCAAGCAGTGGATGCTTGGCTTCGCGGAGTTGAATGATGCCGACTGTATTTACAGCAGGCCGCATAGCAGACAACCCTCTTGCGTACTTACCCTTTGCCACGACAAAGTCGCACATGCCAACCGTTTCAAGATTGGCCCGAATCTCAGTCTGGCAGTCATCTACCTGTTCAGAGAGTGCGCACAGTACACGGTACTTCTCTTGCTCAATCTCAGTTCGCAAGGACTCAAGCTCCTGGTGAAGATGCGATGTCTCTGCTGGCTCGATAAACACGGTTTGACCACTTGCAGACTCGTCAAGCGCAGTGCCTGGCACCATCCGACGATGGTCTTTGCGAACAGCGACGACATAGCGCCCTGCACGTTGCATGACAATCGCCTCTTGCAAGTAAGAACGATATTTTTGCAGAATTCCATCTAACTTCTTGCGCAGACGTGTCTGCACAATGGCCTCCGCTTTTCTTGCACGGTGCAGTGAGACACTAGCATCGTCTGCGACTTCTCCGCCCACGATGCATCGGGTAATCTCGGTCAGCAACTGGTCAAGCGGGTAGAGGGCATCCCCGTATGCGCTGATGGTGGGCGCAATTTCCCGCTTTCGACTCAGGTACTGTGCAAGTTGCTTTGTACTGCGTAAAAAGAGAGCTATGGCCTCAAAGTCGTTTTCGTTAAACACGAAACTTTTGCCAAGCGCTTTTGCGATGTGCTCGATTCCGTCGAGCGACGGGATGGGTACACTGCCGGAATTCGAGACGAGCACCATGGCTTCTTCGCTCTCTGCCAGCCAACGCTCAATTTGTTGTTTGTTGGTGCTTGGCAGCAGTTCATTCACGTGTTCTGCGCCCAGATATGACAGAGTGTAGGATTTGAGATCCGTTTTTACTTTGTCGTACTCCAAGCGGGTAAATGTTTCTTCGTTCAACTCAGTTCCTCCTAACAGCACGTTTGCGGACGGTTTTCGTATCGGTCACGCCTAGTGCCAACTGCGCCTAGTGTCAGCTGCACCTGGTGTCAGTCGCCACATGCGAACGAAAAAAGCCGAGGGCGAATTTCGGTTCGCCCCCGGCTTCTGCTGGCTTACACGTTGACGCCATTCTGCACCCGCTTGTGCTCGCCTTGTGTGGACACATGGTTTGGTGTTCACAGGTTCGGACGAGGTAGAAGGTGGATCTTGAACGGCTGGTCAAATGTATAAAAAACGTGCTCCAAGAGCACGCGTCGCCACGGTGTCGCATGGGTGACTTCCGCTATTCTTAACAAGAATTTCGGCAGACCAAAACAAGACTCCACAAAAGTGTGGTATAACGCCACTTTGGTCTACACTTATGAAATTCGTTAGTTAAGAACAACCTCGGACATCAACACAACTCCCGCTTCATATTCATTGTTCATTTTTTACTGTTCATCTTTCGAGATCATACTTAACATAGCCGACGGGGTTTACAGATGTCAACCCGTCATCCGGGTTCAGAACTGTCAAACGGGGACAAATATGTGATGTCAGGCATATACATCTTGCGCTCGCAGGACAACAATGTAGAGGGAGACTATCCAGGAGGTGTGTGCGTTGAAGTTTATCGATAACCAGGGTATTACGAATCCGACCATCAATCTGGCGATTGAAGAGTATGCGCTGTCGAATCTCGACATCGACGAGACGTATTTGCTCTTCTACATTAATGAGCCATCCATCATCATTGGTAAGAATCAGAACACGTTTGAGGAAATCAATTCGGAATATGTGCGTGACAATGGCATTCATGTCGTCCGGCGGTTGTCGGGGGGCGGAGCTGTGTATCATGACTTAGGCAACCTGAGCTTCAGCTTTATTACCAAAAATGATGGGGACAGTTTTCGCAACTTCCGCCGTTTTACGGAGCCTGTGACAGCGGCCTTGCGCGATCTCGGTGTTCCCGCCGAACTGACAGGCCGCAACGACATTCAGGTTGGTGACAAGAAGATCTCGGGTAACGCTCAGTTTGCAACTCGGGGACGCATGTTCAGTCACGGAACCCTGATGTTTGATGTGGATTTGGATGCTGTCTCCGCTGCCCTGCATGTGAACGTCGAGAAAATGGAGTCGAAGGGAATTAAATCAGTTCGCAGTCGTGTCGCCAACATCACCGAGTACCTGGACAAAGACATTACCATTCACGAATTCCGTGAGAAACTTCTGCGTTCCATTTTCGGGAATCAGGATGTGCCTGAGTATATCATTACAGACTTTGATTGGCACAAAATCCACGAGTTATCCGAGCGTCGGTACGGCAATTGGGACTGGAACTATGGCAAATCGCCAGAGTTCAACGTTCGCCGCTCGAAACGCTTTCCGATTGGTTCGATTGATGTTCGGCTTAATGTGAAAAACGGCATCATCGAATCCTGCAAAATCTATGGGGATTTTTTTGGAATGGGTGAATTAGGCGATGTGGAGGCGAAGATAGAAGGTTGCAGGTATCGGCCTGAGGACATCGAGGAGGCTCTTGCGGACGTCGACCTCCATGCTTATTTTGGGGACATCAGCCTGGAAGATTTTCTCGGCCTGTTCTAGGAGAGAACCCTCCAATGCATGCTTCAGCCTGTATCCTAAAACGTGCAAAAACGTGATCTGTATCATAGAGTCCTGATTCCAGCCCGCTAGTATAGAACACGACGGGAGCAACATGTCTCCCATAATGAATCATACTGGGGGCTTTTTTATGGCCAATGCATACACAGCTCATCTCGCACTGAAGTTTCAAGACGATTGGTGGAGGCTTTCAGACACCCTGCGCCGCGAGTATGCGGCAGACGTGGTGAACCTCTTCGACAGATTTGAAAGCCGGATTACCCTTCGAGGCGTGTACGTCACACAAGGCTTCCGCGCGGATACAGACATTTTCCTGTGGATGTACGGGGACAACATTGAAGATATTCAGGACCTGCAGCTTGCCCTGCGACGCTCCGAACTTGGAAAAAGGGTGAGCACACCGTGGGCCTTTATCGGACTCAGCCAACCAGCAGAGTTTAGTCAGGACCATCGGCCATCCTTTCTGAATGGTGTTTCAGCAAAGAAGTTCCTATGTTTCTACCCCTACATCCGTACGGCCGATTGGTACCTGTTGCCGAAAAACGAGCGCGGTGTCATGCTTAAGGAGCACGGGGACTTTGGCAGGGAATACCCTGGTATTCTGACGAATGGCGTATATAACTTTGGGCTTGGTGATTTCGAATGGCTGTTAACCTTTGAAGTGGACCATCTTGAGGTAATCAGCCAAGCAATTCGGCACATGAGGGAGACAGAGGCGCGGAGGTACACCAAGTACGAGTGGCCATTTATCGTTGGCAGGCGTTTTGGACTGGCACAAGCCCTCGCACAGTATCAATAAATGTGAAAGGGGTCATAGGCATGGATAAGTACGGTCCACTGTACCATCGGAGTAGTCCGCTAATGCCTGGCGGGCTGGCAAGAACTATTATAACTGTCGTATCCTTGATGGGCATCGCTTTGTTGGTTCTTGGCACGATTTCCGTCATTCATTGAATGTAGAGTCATACATGAGGTGAGCGGGGTATTCCGTTGCGGACACCTAGGGTTTATCGTCTGGATGAGACGAAATCCTGTGGAGTTTCGCGAAGTACCCCGCTGCCTTTACTCGAATTCAATTTCAATTTTGCCGTCTAAAATTCGCACAGGAAAAGTCTCGAGAGCTGTCACGCACGGCATCCGGGTCGCGAAACCGGTCTTGATATCGAAAGCACCGCCGTGACACCAGCAGATGATTTCATTTCCCTCCACATCACCCTCAGATAAGGAGCAATCTTGGTGCGTGCAGATGTCTGAGGTCGCGTACCATCCATCTTCTAAGCGGTATACAGTAATGTCTTCGCCATCAACTGTAAAACGTTTCATATCACCAGTCGCAATCTCTGATATATCCCCGATTGTCTTCCAAGACATCTCGAACCCTCCAGTTCACGATAGAGGACTGCAAATTTCCCAAGCGGCGTCACACTGCCCGTGTACCCGTAAGTAGTTCGACTTCGTAGTGCATGCGAAAGCCGTTTGGATATTTGGCGTTAATGGCATCCGCCAACTCAGATTTCATGTCGGAAGTGGCATAGTCGAGGAGGTGGAACGCCGCCGCTTGAGGACGCATTACGCTTAGTATTTCACGCATGCTGTCGTAGGGTCGTGCAAAAAATGGAAATGCCAGATTACACAGCACAATATCAAACGCATCGTTGGAGACACCAATATGCCCTGCGTCCATGTCACCAAACCGAATGTTACGGAGTCCAAGTTTCTCAGCCTCCGATTTTGCCAACTGGACCATGGAATCAGACGTGTCAACCGCCGTAATGGCTAAACCAGGAAATTCTTTAGCGAGCGGGAGGCACACAGTCCCTGGTCCGCTGCCGAGGTCAAGTATTGTGTGCTGCTTGTCCGGGTTCAGCTGTTCTGTAACTCGAGTCAACAAAACCTGTGCCACACGCGGAGAAATGAGACGACCGACTGTATTTTTGTAAAGAATGCTTCCCTCTTCCGTCTTAAAGTTGGGGATTTTCAAGCTCTGCACCTTCTCTCGACCTAACAGTACCGAGCGGACGGGGAAAGTGATGTGCGTTGCATCACGTTTCGCAGGCACACTGATTCATTACGGGCTGTTTGGATCACTGTTGGCGCAGGGAAAGTGGGTTGGACCACATTGCGCCAGAAGAAGCCCGCATTGAGGTGATGGGAAGGCACGAAGCAGTTCACACAACAGTCGTTCTTTCAGCTGTCTGCCCAGGTTGCAACTCGGGTTGCAACTGGGGTTGCAGTTCAGGTTGCAGTTCAGCTGTCTGCCCAGGTTGAAGCTCGGGTTGCAACTGGGGTTGCAGTTCAGGGTGCAGTTCAGGTGTCTGCTCAGGTTCCAGCTCAGGTTGCAGCCCATTTTCTGTTTTGTTCCCAAAAGCAAAGACGCGTTGGCGATGATGCTCGTGCCGTAATTCCATGCGTCGTATATTCAACAGTCCATCAATCGTAATATATCCAAGTACATCCCCTGCTGTCGTTGTCACTCTCGTCCATTCGCGGCGCGACTCGAGTATCGATTGCAGGGCGGATTTTGCTGTGTCCACTTCGAGCACGGTTGGAACCTCGGTGAGGCAGTCACTGACTTTCATGTAGGGATGAAGCAATCCGGCCCGAACAATCGTCATTGGGCGGACGATTCCCATCGAACGGCCGTCTCTGTCTGTGACTTCGAGCCATGTGTGCTGATGGAACGTCAGGATTTGTTCATGTACTGCTCCGACCTCATCTTCCCCTCTTACACTTACCTCGGGCATCCACGAGATATCTCTGCAATAGTGCATCTGCAGCGGATCGACCCCGTATTCACGGGTTAAGTGCAGTCCACGGCGGGCAATTTTTTCTGTCAGAATACTTCTTGGCAAAATGTAGGAAGACACACCCGTCGCAATACTTGAAGTAATCAACAACGGCAACAGAGCACCGAGGTTATGGGTCAATTCAAGCGGAAAGATGACACTTGTGAACGGCGTCCGTGTAACGCCTGAGAAGATGGCTGACATTCCGAGCAGAGCCCAGATTCCGGGATGAGGGACATGCAGGATATCCCCAACCGCACCCCCAAGACTCCCGCCAATAATCAGGATTGGCGCTAAAATACCGCCGGAAGTTCCCGAACCAAGCGCCACTACCCAGATGACCGTCTTGACAATGAGCAAGGCGAGCAACGTATCAAGTGTAAGTCTCACGTTGAGCATCGCAGAAATACTGTCATAGCCCACTCCGAGAGCGCGTGGGGAAATGAAGCCGCCGACGCCAATCACAACCGCCCCGAGGGCTGGCCACCACATCCAGTGGATTGGCAACTTGCGAAACCCGTCCTCGACCGCATAGATTGCCCAGGTGAGCAAGACCGCGAGTAGACTGCCCGTGAACCCGATGAGAACTGATACGCCAATAATTTGCCAACTGACATGCAGCAGGTTTGGCATCCCAAAGAGCGGACCAGACCCGATGAGCAGTGTTCGAATTGCATCGGCAACGGCACTTGCGAGCGCGATGGGGACAAGACTTCTCGGTTTGAACTCAAAAACCAACAGCTCGACCGCAAACAGGACTGACGACACGGGAGCCGCAAAGGTTGCTGACATTCCTCCCGCCGCACCGGCGACGAGCAAAATCCGACGCTCAATCTGAGAAAAGTGTAAAAACTGGCTAAACAATGAACCAAACGAACCACCTGTCATGATAATTGGGCCCTCCGCGCCAAAAGGACCGCCTGATCCGATAGAAATGGCTGCGGAAATTGGCTTCCAAAGCGCGACGCGTGGCTGAACTTTGCTCTCGTTGATGAGCATGGCTTCAATCGCCTCGGGAATACCGTGGCCGCGAATTTTCTCCGACCCAAACCGTGCGATGAGGCCAATCAGAATAGCTCCGATGATAGGGGGCACGATGACCCAGGCCTGCAGTGGGTTGTGTGTCGGCGTGATATACATCATAGAAAACCTGTGGTAGAAGAATAGATTGGTAAAGAAGTAGATCATTTTAAGTAATACAATGGCAATGAAAGCACATATGGCGCCAACCAGAAGTGCTGCGGCTGACAGCCAAACAATCCGGGAGTCTGTCGTAAAATCACCTGTTGCCTTCCGCTTGTTGGCCATGATGGTGGAGTTGCTCCTTTCCAGACTCTAAATCGGTCCCATTGGGGCTCATATTTGAAACACATTGTTGACGCCCTTGTTGACGCCAATAGTTGACGCCAATAGTTGAAACACATTCATGAAACACATTCATGAAACACATTCATGAAACACATTTTTGACACACATATTTTATATCGCATTACGATATAAAATGACAATGACTTGCGAGGGAAAAAGATGAACAAGATGAACAATAGACCGAAGAAAAAGGATTACGAAGAGCTTGCAGAATTCAGGTACCGTTTACGAAAGTTCCTGCATTTCAGCGAGCTTGCAGCGGCTGAGGTTGGAATTACCCCAAACCAACATCAATTGTTGCTCAGCATCGCAGGATTTCCGGGCCGCGACTGGGTGACCCCGACAGAGATTGCGCAGCGACTGCAGGTTCGCCATCACAGTGCGCTTGGCCTCATCCAGCGATGTGAGAAAATAGGCCTCGTTCGCAGGTTTGACAATCCGACTGACAGACGCAGTGTGTGCATTGAGTTGACAGAAAAGGGTCGAGAACTACTGGCGCAGCTGACACTGCGACATCAGTCCGAGTTGAAGCATCTTGGGTTGTCTCACAGAAATTTTATGGCGAAGGATATCGAGGATTAAAGGATTCATAAATCCTTAACAAACTTATTGAAAACATCACAAAAATTTTCGCAAAACTTACAAAGCACCGACAGGTTCTTTACATTCCGACTCTACACTGACCTCGACGGAACACGAACTGTCAAGTTAGATAAAGTAGGGGAGGAAGTATTTTGAATCTGCAAGCTAAACGTACAGTGATATCGATACTTGCAATGGGGGCTCTTACTTCACTCGTAGCAGGTTGCGGTACTACGACCGGCACATCGAACAATGCTTCATCGAATGGTTCATCGAATGCTTCGTCCTCCAATTCGACGGCTTCCACAGCCAACAACGCCAGCGCATCGACGACATCTGCCAGTTCCAATCAAACCCTCGTTCTCTACTCTGCACAAGGATACGACCAAGCAATGGCAGATGCTTTTACAAAAGCTACAGGCATAAAAGTCAAGCTCGACGACTCTTCTACGGGTCCTATTGTTGCGAAAATAGAAGGCGAGAAATCCAACCCGCACTGGGATGTTGCTTGGTTTGACGGGGATTCCACCATGCAAGCCTTAGACAATCAAGGTCTGCTTTTGCAGAATTGGAGCCCAAGCGACTTTGGTAACTACAATTCTCTCGGCCAATCCCTGGTGCCCAGCGATAAGGCCTACTTCCCAGGTGGTGTCACGGCTGCAGCCGCCATTGGTGTGAATACCAAGCTTGTCTCCCCGTCTCAGTATCCAAAGGATTGGAGTGACCTCTTGTCACCTCAGTGGAAGGGTCAAGTGGCCATGAATGACCCCGCAGTATCCGGTCCGACATTCCCGTTTGTCGCAGGCATGATGCAACTTAAGGGTACGCAAGGCGGCGAACAGTTCTTCACCCAGCTCAAGGGCAACGGCCTGAAAATTTTCCGCACCAATGGTGTGACGTTGAAGGCACTGCTGAACGGACAAGTCAAAGCAATCATGATTCAGGACTCAGCCTTGACTTCGGCCAAAGCGAAGGGCGATCCGATTCAAATCATCTATCCGTCATCTGGCGTGTTTACTTTGCCGGACGTCGTTGCTATTGACAAGAATGCACCAGACATGGCAGCCGCGAAAAAATTCGTCGAGTTTGTTCTGTCTCACCAAGGCCAAAAGGTGATGCTCGATCCGAAGCAGGGCGGAGGAGATTCCTACTTCAACCCTGTTATCACTGGAGAGACACCGGATCCGCAGCGTCAACAATCAGGGATTAAATGGATTACGGTAAGCCCCACCAAGGCCGCGCAGGACCAAAGCCAAATTCAATCCTGGTTCCATAACAACATTGTTCAATAATCACGCATTGCGGAAAATTCGAGAATGGCTGGGTGCGGCCCCCAGCCTTCTCATTTTTCTCATTCTGATTTTGTACCCTGTTTTGGCACTGTTGGTTCAGACGTTTCTGCCGCACATGTTTGATGTGCACATGAGCCTTAAACCTTCCCTGGCACCAATTCGAGAAGTGTTTGCAAACCCGCTGAATTTCATTGCTGTTCTCAATTCGCTCGAACTTGGTTTGGCTGCGGCGGTCGTCGCAACTGTGTTCGGGACGATATGCGCCTTTGGAAGTGTACGTGCGGGCCGTTTGTGGCGGATCATTATCGACACCGGTGTGTGGATTGTGTTCTTTGCACCGTCATACGTTATCGCACAAGGCTGGTTGGGGTTAATGCAGGACGGCGGCATTGCTGCGGAACTGTTTCATTTACCGAATGGCTGGTCAGCATGGTTTTTCACAAAGTATGGCCTTGCTGTGACGATGGGTCTTCGCTACATCCCGTTTGTCTACTTTGCCATGACGCAGGCGATTGTAAATATCGGTACGGAATTTGAACAGGCGGGACGATTGCTCGGAGCTTCGCGGAGGTTGTTATTCCGACGCATCACGCTGCCACTCATGACCCCTGCACTCCTTGCAGGAGCATCCTTGGCATTTGCAGAAGGGTTCGGAGACTTCGGTTTTGCTGCGGCCATCACTCCGTCTACGCATATTCCCATGATTACCTATCAAATCTATGCTTTGCTTGACCAAGCACCTGTCGATTACCCCGGAGCGGCTGGTTTGTCGCTGTTGATGATTATCGTAATGGGCGCGGCTTTTTGGTTGCAGATGAGCTGGGTGAAGCGGAGATCGTACTCAACGGTGTCCAGTCATTCACGTGTGAAAGTGACACATGAGCCACACAGATTTTCGCCCGCAGTTCTCGGAGCTCTGGTGATTTTAGTGGTTGCTCTTGTGCTTCCGTTAGGTTCTACCGTCTTAGATTCACTGCTTAAGTCTTCTGCAACCGGCGTCGGACCAGGAAACTGGACCTTGCATCATTATCATCAGGTCATGAACCTCGGCAACTCAGGTGTCGGGTCGTTACGGCGCACGTTTGTCTACGCCGTGATTACGGGCTTATTAACGATGGTTTTCGGACTTTACCTCGCATTTCAAATGATGTTTAAGAAAACTGTCGCAATCCGCATTATCAACACAATCATGATTGCGACGATTGCAATCCCTGGCATTGTCTTAGCAGCAGGGTTCATCTTTGCTTACAATGCAGTCTGGTTGATTCCTGTCCACTTGGTCATTTACGGGACACCGCTGTGTCTGGGCATGGCCTATTTAGCAGGGACTCTGCCATTTTCTATTCGCTTACAACTTGGCGCCATGAATCAGATGTCTCCAAATTTGACGACGGCGGCTGCCAGCCTTGGGGCAAAACAAGGCACGATATTAAGGCGAGTTGTGTTGCCACTTGTGCGAGGTACAGCTGTATCCACGTTTTTCATGGCCCTGACTGGTACCATGTTCGAGTTACCTGCATCCTCCTTGCTGTATCCGGCTGGGTATCCTCCGTTTCCGGAGGTCATCCAGCAGAAGTTTAACGCTTTCGAGTACGCACGCGGATCGGCCTTAACCATACTCGGCATGGCCATCGTCTTTGCCATGTATGCCATCGGGCGGTTGCTGGAATGGCGTCTTTCGAAGGGGTCAACGACGAGCAAGGGGGAGACAGCCCCAGAACCAGTGATGCAATCGCGGACCGAATCGGTGACCGTAGGCTGACGGCTGGGTGACCTTAGAGTGATGGTGGGCTGACAGCTCCGGGCGACCCTAGGCTGACGGTAGGCTGACGGTAGGCTGACGGTAGGCTGACGGTAGGCTGACAGTAGGCTGACAGTAGGCTGACAGTAGGCTGACAGTAGGCTGACAGTAGGCTGACAGTAGGCTGACAGTAGGCTGACAGTAGGCTGACAGTAGGCTGACAGTAGGCTGACAGTAGGCTGACAGTAGGCTGACAGTAGGCTGACAGTAGGCTGACAGTAGGCTGACAGTAGGCTGACGCCTGGGTGACCCTGGGGTAACTGACGGGAGCATTGCCGTCGCGGTGACAGTCATGAAGCAGTGATAGTCACTAAGGGCAAGCCGCGAGATGATGAAAGGCGGGTGGGCACATCTTGAAAATACAACTGGAACACGTTTATAAGCGCTTCGAAAAGAAGGAAGTGCTTCAGGATATCAACCTTTCCATCAAGGAGGGGGAGTTTATTGCACTGCTTGGGCCATCAGGATGCGGTAAGACAACGCTCTTGAATGCGTTAGCCGGGTTCCTCGATATTGACGATGGCAGCATAGCGGTCGGCGACGACATCTGGTCGACTGGAAAAACCACGTTACCGCCTGAACGGCGAAGCGTCGGTATGGTTTTTCAAGACTTTGCACTCTGGCCTCATTTAACGGTGTTTGAAAACGTCGCGTTTGGTCTCAAAGTAAAGCGAATGGGCCAGGATGCGATTCGACACCGTGTCAACGAAGTCTTGTCAATTGTCCAGATGAATGGATATGAAAAGGTGTTTCCACATCAGTTGTCAGGTGGGCAGAAGCAACGGATCGCCATCGCGAGGGCGCTTGCCCCAAATCCGACTGTGCTCCTGATGGATGAACCACTTTCTTCACTCGATGCAAAGTTACGTGAGCAGATGCGCTGGGACTTGCTATCCATTATCCGGGCGGCGCGTATTACCACCATCTATGTGACCCATGACCAGATAGAGGCCTTATCGATGGCGGACAGAATTGTGTTGTTGAACAGCGGACGAATCGAGCAGATGGGTACGCCGCAAGAGTTGTACGGAAAACCAAAAACTGAGTTCGCTGCCTACTTCATGGGTGCGTCGAATCTCCTGCAGGTCGAAGTTGAGCGGGAAGACGGCGAGGGTACGATTGTTAAGTGGAATGGCACAAACCTGCGTGTAACGGCAACGCAGGTGCGACCCGAACATCCGGTGGTGTTGCTGCGTCCTTCAGATATTCGCATATCGGCAACGGACGGCGGTCGGGCTACAACGGATAGCGCCGCGGCGGGGGACGGTGCGAAGGCAGACAGTGTGAAAGCAGACAGTGCGAAGGCAGACAGTGCGAAGGCAGACAGTGCGAAAGCAGACAGTGCGAAAGCAGACAGTACGAAAGCAGACAGTGCGAAGGAAACGGCTGCGCAGGCAAACAACGCGATGGCGGCCAGCTCGAAGGAAACTGCTGCGCAGGCAAACAACGCGATGGTGGCTAGCTCGAAGGTAAACGATGGAGTGTTTGAGGCGAGCTCGGGGCTTGCGTTGGTTGACAAAGCTGCGTCACTACGCGGCACCATTGTTCAACGTGCATACCAGGGCGCGACTTGGCTATATCAAGTGCTTCCTTTCAATGCACGCAGTGATTCAAAACTGCTGGAAGTGTGGAGCCAGTCCGAGTTTACCGAGGGACAGGACGTGCTCATTCACATACCGGACAACGGTGGCAAACTTGTTGAGGGCCAACAGCCTACACGTGTCGCCCGCTGAATGAGCGGAATTGCACGGGTGGGTGCATCAGCCATGCAGGCGTACCCCGAAATCGACTGTGGTCACGCTGACCCCCACATGGAGTGGGGGTTTTTGTTGGAATGGTCGGACAATGCTTGCTGTTGGAAACAGCGAGTGAGAGAGTAGAGTTAACCAACAAGATTGGAGGGCACACATTCATGGGCATTTATGGTATTTTATCGAGTTTCCTTGGCACGGGCGTCGAATTCGTAGAGGCTCTCACCATCATTATGGCTGTGGGTGCAATACGCGGATGGAAGAGTGCTTTAGCCGGTGGGGTGTCGGCAATTATCGTGCTTGGCATCTTGGTGACTATCATTGGCGCGCCTCTGGTTCAGGTGATGGAGGTCAATTGGGTTCAACTGATTATCGGATTGTTTATGCTGTTATTTGGTATTCGCTGGTTGCGAAAGGCCATTCTTCGCTACAGTGGCTTGAAGGCACTGCATGACGAGGAAGAAAGCTATCACGAAGAAATCGAACGCCAGAAAAAAGCGGGGGCAGTGAGTCAAGGGATTGACAAATTTGCCTTCGCCACCACCTTTAGCGGCACGTTTCTGGAAGGCCTTGAGGCCGTATTTATCGTCATCACTTTTGGACTTAGCACCAGAGCGATGAGTTCTGCCATCTTCGGTGCGATTGGCGCGCTGGTGGTGGTCATCTTACTTGGACTGATTCTGCGTAAACCACTTTCGTCGATACCTGAGAATACGATGAAGTTTATTGTTGGCATCATGCTAACGTCATTTGGGGCATTCTGGGTCGGCGAGGGCATGAGCGTCGCATGGCCTCAGAAGGACTTGTCCATCTTGTATTTGGCAGGCACCCTGGTCATCGTGTCACTCATTGTGGTTCGGCGTGTGAAGGCGGCAATTGGGAACACTTCCACGACAAGTGGTCAGGAGATGAGGGTCTAAGATGCGTGTGCTCAAAATTATATGGGGGTTGTTGGTAGACGACGCCCGCTTGGCCTCTATTTTGGTACTTTCACTACTCATTGCGTTTGTTCTATCCCTTGCAGGCCTGAAATCCATTGCCGCGATTGTAATTTGGCTGGGACTTGTGATCTCGCTATGGATATCGATTGACCATCAGTTGAAACTGAAACTTAAGAAGTTGCGCAACTAGCACAGGGGACCACCGAGTCATGTTGCCAATAGCGAGTTCGTGGCGTGCTATTCACCTGCTTTTGACCAGATTTAAGCGGATTTGAGCGGTAACGCTTTGACAACGCGTTATTCTTGTGTCAGGGGTTCGGGTGGCGTGGAAATAACGCGCTGTGAGCGCGTTATCCCCTTATCGGGCTGGAATAGCACTTCCTCAGCGCGCTATCTACCTGATGTTGACCAGATTTGAGCGGTAACGCTTTGACAACGCGTTATTTTCTGGTCAAGGGTTCTCGATGAGTGGAAATAACGCGCTGCGGGCGCGTTATAACCTAACCTTTAAGCCGATGGGCCAGTACAACGAAATCAGAGGACAAAGAAACAAGAATACAACCGAACAAGAAGACAACCAAACAACAATACAACCGAACAAGAAGACAACCAAACAACAATACAGCGAAACAACAGTACAACGAAACTACAGAACACGGAGTCGAGGCCTCGGAGAAGTGCCGGACTCGACCATCTGAAGGGCCACGTTTGTGGCCCTTCCTTGTACCGTCTTGAGAGTCACGCTTCATCTACTGGCTGACACAGGGCTGGTCTACTTGTCTATCAGAGGTTCTTGTTATGTGGTCTGTCATGGAACCGGTGTGAAAATCCTTCAAAGACCCATGTCAGGCACTTGAGTCCGCGCGTCGTTGCAACCAACGTAATCGTTTGTAATCGTTGAATGAAACGTCAAGGAACACACAAGGTTACACACTCCGGCACGGATGTATAACGGGTGGTAAACGGGTAGCAAATAGAAGCCCGCAGATACGGAAAATAAAATTCTTTGATTTTGAATGAATTTCCACTGGATCTGAGAATGCATGCGTGGTATATTAGTCGATGTCGCCGCGAGGCGGCTGAATGAAAAACCTGATAACCACGCCGTTTTTAAGGCAAGCTATCAGGCATCAAAGTGAAGTTTGTTCCTTGAAAACTAAACACACGCAGAGAGTGAAAACGTACAGATTCGAAGTGAGCGCTCTTTGAAGTTTGTGAGATGACTTCGGTCATTTTGCGGATGAAGAAGAGAAGAGCAAACTTTTCTTTGAGAGTTTGATCCTGGCTCAGGACGAACGCTGGCGGCGTGCCTAATACATGCAAGTCGCGCGGGTGCCTTCGGGCATCAGCGGCGGACGGGTGAGTAACACGTGGGCAATCTGCCTTTCAGACCGGAATAACGCCTGGAAACGGGTGCTAATGCTGGATAGCGCAATGGGTAGGCATCTACCTGTTGGGAAAGGTGCTACGGCACCACTGAAAGAGGAGCCCGCGGCGCATTAGCTAGTTGGTGGGGTAATGGCCTACCAAGGCGACGATGCGTAGCCGACCTGAGAGGGTGACCGGCCACACTGGGACTGAGACACGGCCCAGACTCCTACGGGAGGCAGCAGTAGGGAATCTTCGGCAATGGGCGCAAGCCTGACCGAGCAACGCCGCGTGAGCGAAGAAGGCCTTCGGGTTGTAAAGCTCAGTCACCCGGGAAGAGAGACCAAGGGAGGGAATGCCCTTGGAGAGACGGTACCGGGAGAGGAAGCCCCGGCTAACTACGTGCCAGCAGCCGCGGTAATACGTAGGGGGCAAGCGTTGTCCGGAATCACTGGGCGTAAAGCGTGCGTAGGCGGTTTGTTAAGTCTGAAGTGAAAGGCCATGGCTCAACCATGGGAATGCTTTGGAAACTGGCAGACTTGAGTACTGGAGAGGCAAGGGGAATTCCACGTGTAGCGGTGAAATGCGTAGAGATGTGGAGGAATACCAGTGGCGAAGGCGCCTTGCTGGACAGTGACTGACGCTGAGGCACGAAAGCGTGGGGAGCAAACAGGATTAGATACCCTGGTAGTCCACGCCGTAAACGATGAGTGCTAGGTGTTGGAGGTTCAGACCTTCAGTGCCGAAGGAAACCCAATAAGCACTCCGCCTGGGGAGTACGGTCGCAAGACTGAAACTCAAAGGAATTGACGGGGGCCCGCACAAGCAGTGGAGCATGTGGTTTAATTCGAAGCAACGCGAAGAACCTTACCAGGGCTTGACATCCCTCTGACCGGTACAGAGATGTGCCTTCCCTTCGGGGCAGAGGAGACAGGTGGTGCATGGTTGTCGTCAGCTCGTGTCGTGAGATGTTGGGTTAAGTCCCGCAACGAGCGCAACCCTTGACCTGTGTTACCAGCACGTAATGGTGGGGACTCACAGGTGACTGCCGGCGTAAGTCGGAGGAAGGTGGGGATGACGTCAAATCATCATGCCCTTTATGTCCTGGGCGACACACGTGCTACAATGGGCGGAACAACGGGAAGCGAGACCGCGAGGTGGAGCGAACCCCTGAAAACC